>CAILWD010000575.1 GCA_903837815.1 uncultured Chloroflexota bacterium
CTGGCGCGGCGCATCTTCCCCGCTTCGGGCCGCGTATCGGCGGCGGCCATCGATATCGCCGAGCAGCCCGACAGTGTGACGGGGCGCCAGATCGGCTATGTGGGCGCTTACACCCATCTGCCGGGTGGTTCTGCCGCAATTCCAATTCCGTTTATGTAAATTTCATCTCAGTCTCCTTGGCACGCATGTGAAAGTTTTTGAAGATTGTTTACAGTCTGTTTGATAGGTGGATCGTACCTTATGCCTGTGACCATACTGTGACCGGGACGAATCGTTTTTTTGATCCTGCCTTCGAACAATTCGATGAATTTCCTTGCCGCGCTGCTGTCAGGGAAATCAATCAAGCTCCAAGCGATGCTGAATCTGGAAGAAACTACTGGGAGGCAAATATTCTGGCTTGGTGTATGTCGCTGGGTGGGGATGCCGGGCTGTTTCCCTCGTCAGTCTATTTGAACCGTCTAAAAAATCCTGTCACGGTCTTGTCACGAGGGGAGAATATCATTTGATTATGACGCGTCAGTTAGTCGGAAATCTTGATGAGTTGTGCTGGCCGTCCAGCAGGCTGGATGAAGCAGTGGAGTGGCTGGTGCGTTCGCATGGATTGGGGTCATCTCCCCCAACCCCTCGCGCTTCTATGGAAGCGGCAGATCTGGATTCAGACCACATATTGGTCGAATCTGCGGCAGCCCGCTTCGGGGTGGAGGCTGAACCAGTCACATGCCTTTTCAACCGTCTGGACGGCTTCTTCCGTAGCGCTGCCCCAGCGATTATTCCCATGCCAGAGGTCAGCCACGACGGAGCCGCTCCTGGGTATTTGATTCTGTGTCGGAGCGGACGCACCTGTCAATTGCTTGACCCGGAACAAAGGCTGGTCCGGGTTTCATCCAAAGTCCTTACCGCACTATTCCGTTCTCCGATATCATCAGAATACAATAAACCGGCAAATGATCTTTTGGAACTGGCGGGTATCCGCTTGGAAAGCCGCGGGCGGGTGGCGAATGCCCTGATTGAAAGCTGGCTTGGCGGAGAGGTTATCAATGCCGGCTGGATGTTGCGCCCATCCCCCGGAGCCAGTCTGTTTGTTCAAGCGCGCAATTCCAGAATCTTTCCACGTTTGTTTGGCTGGCTCGGAATGTATGTGGTTCAAAATGTGATTTTTATCCTTGCCTGGTGGCTGATCGGACGTGTGGTGTTGGATGGACAAACCGACCGCGGATGGGTTTGGGCGTGGGCGCTGCTGTTGTTGAGCGCCCTTCCATTCCAGATCATCGGCGCCTACCTGCAAAATAAATTTTCTGAAGCATTCAGCATAATTTTCAAACAGCGCCTGCTGTACGGCGCTCTGAAAATGAATCCGGACGAAATCCGCCATCTTGGCTCAGGGCAGATGCTGGAACGGGTGATGGAGGCTGAATCCTTTGAAGTGTTTGCTTTGGGAGGAGGGTTGACCGCGCTCCTCGCCATGATTCAACTTGGCATTGCCGCCTTTATTCTTTTCCAAGGGGAAAGCGGACTGCTTTCTGTGGCGCTCCTCATAATTTGGCTGACAGCCATACTGGTCGCCGGATTGGTCAACTATCGAAGTGGGCGGCAATGGACCGACACCTACCGCGAGATGACCAACGGTCTGGTTGAGAAAATGGTCGGGCATCGCACCCGCCTTGCGCAGGAAGACTCGCAGCGCCGTCACGAGGAAGAGGATGCGGAACTCGAACAGTACGAGACCCTGACCCATCATTTTTCACGCATGGGCTCCCTTCTGAATGCCATCCCGTCCTCCTGGCTGGTGGCTGGAATTGCTGGACTCGTCCCTACGATTCTCTCTGCTTCAAGCGTCGAATTGCCCAAGTTTGCGCTCAGCTTGGGCGGGATCATGCTCGCCCATCAGACATTTGGAATGATCCAGGCTGGTATCCAGAACGCCATCATGCTTCTGTTGAGTTGGGATCAGGTTAAACCCGTGTACAAGGCTGCTTCAGAGCCGGTCGCTGCGCCAGGCGTTATCCCTAAGGATCACTCGCCTCTCACAACAGATGGAGCGGTGTCCCCGGAGCCTCTATTGCTTGCGCGCGAACTAACGTATCGGTATCCATTGAGTCAGCGCGCCGTCTTGCAATACTGCAATCTTGAAGTTTTCGAGGGCGACCATATTATTTTGGAAGGCGCTTCGGGGGGAGGCAAGACCACGCTTGGCGCGCTATTGGCAGGGTTGCGCAGGCAGGAAACCGGGTTGCTTCTCTTGCGTGGCTACGACAGGAACAGCCTTGGAGAGGAGGTCTGGCGGAGGCGGGTTGTAATGGCGCCGCAATTTCATGAAAACCATATTTTTAATGAAACCTTTGCCTTCAACCTCCTGATGGGACGCCGCTGGCCTCCTGAAGCGGAGGACATGGTTGCCGCTGGCGAAATTTGCGAAGAATTAGGGCTTTCAGACCTGCTGGCGCGAATGCCCTCTGGTTGGCAGCAATTGGTAGGGGAAAATGGCTGGCAACTTTCGCACGGGGAACGCAGCCGGGTCTTTATCGCGCGGGCATTGCTTCAAAAAGCAGACATGGTAATCATGGACGAAAGTTTTGGGGCGCTCGATCCCGAAAATCTTTATTTTGCGCTAGACTGCGCGCGGCGGCGCGCGGCGACATTGCTGGTAATCGCTCATCCATAAGGAGTACAACATTATGATGCTGGAACGCGTTTTGAACATCGTCGTCATCGTTTGCTGGTTGTTTTTTATTGCTTTCATCCTGCGCATGTTGGTATATAGCGCAATTTATGAAGGACTTGGCGCAGCCCTTAGGAGACTATTTAGCGGTTGGACGGTTTACATCATCCTGCTGGTCGCTTCCGCCATTTCCATGCTGAACTCCAGCCTGGTGTTTATCGAACCTCAGGAAGTCGGGGTAGTCGTTTCACTTGTTTCGCCGAATGGCTATCGCACCAGACCGCTACGCTCCGGCCTGCATTGGATTGTCCCAATGGCAGAGGAGGTTCACATCTACCCGATTTACTGGCAGACCTATACCATGTCTGCCAAGCCCACGGAAGGAGCGCAAACCGGTGATGATTCCATCTCAGCGCGCACTTCGGATGGGCAGGAGGTGATTATCGACTGCACGATTATCTTTCAAATTGACCCGGAGGAAGCCCCTCGCATTTATGTCGAGTGGCAGGATCGCTACATCGCCGACCTGATTCGCCCCACCCTGCGCGGACTGATACGGACGTATGTTTCCCAATACAAAGTGGACGAAGTCAACAGTTCAAAACGACTTGACCTGGAGAATGACTTGACCAGCGAATTGGAGAGCCTGCTGGGCGTTAAGGGATTTATCATGGATGATTTCCTGCTTAGGAA
>CAILWD010000576.1 GCA_903837815.1 uncultured Chloroflexota bacterium
ATGAAAGACGCGGTAGGCACATACCTTGGGAGAATTGCATTTTTTTATTTAATTTCCCCCAATAAATTCACTATTCAAAGGAGTAACGAAATGACAAACATCTTGACCTATACATTTACATGGATCCGTGCAAACCGCTTTACTTCAATGCTTTTTGACAAACGCGCGGATGAGTTTGGCGAAAAAGCCGTTGTTATTGTATTGGTGGTTCTCGGCGGATTAGCTGCCTTCGCAGCGTTTGGTTCTGCTGTGTCAGGACGGATCACCGAAGCCGCTGGAGCCATTTAACCTGCCATGATCGCAGTTCTTCGCAGGTTGTTGTGCTCAAAACGCGCGGATGAATTCGCAGAAGCGGCAATTGCGCTTCCAGTAGTCGTATTCATTACGATCGCATTTATCAACCTGACCATGGCAGGGTTTGCTTCCGTAAATGCAAATAACGCTGCGAATTATGCCGCCCGTGTTGGCTCCGTTAATCAACAGAGTCCGGGTCCGGCTGCATATTCGGCGGCATTGGAGTCCATCAATCATGCCAAGATTGGCGATTACCAGGTGGGCGTTTCCGGCGGTGGTTTCCCTGGGGCGCAAATCAATGTTGTAGTGACTTGGAATGTCCCTAATTTCATGGGAGGGATTGCAGCGTTCTTTGGAGCGAGCTTCGGCAACGACTTCACAGGAACGGCAACCAGCGTGTTCCGTCAGGAGGGCTGGTAAATGCTGCAAAACAAGCGCGGTGACATATATGCGTGGGTGGCAGCGTTGATGCTGTTTATTGCAGTGCCGCTGGCAAGTCTGAGCATAGACATTGTTCGTATGATGTATGTTCGTGGACACCTGCACACTGCCACAGACGCGGGCTGCCAGGCGGCAGTCAATACCCTGGACGTATCACACTTCACCACCACAGGCGAAGCTCGTGTTGACCGCGGCAGAGGGCGCACAAATGCTGTAAATGTGTTTCGTGCAAACCTTGTGGATGCTGACACCGTGCGATACACCGAATCGCTTGTTGTGGACTTTCCTGGTCCGCGCCTGGCTCATTGCACATCGACCGCGCAGGTCGATCACCTCATTCCCATGACTCCCACCATGAATGTCGTTGTGGAAACCACATCAGAGATGCGAGGTAGTTATGGAAATTGATCTCGAATTCGGCGATGAGAACAATTGGGTTGGTATCACAGCTATTGTTCTACTTGTCATGATCGCCCTTGTAGGACTTGCCTCCATCGGTGAACGCATGACGCCCGTTGACGAATTGGGGCAGCCGCGAGTGATGAACGCGGATGACTGGCGCGTCCATGAAGCAACCCGCGCCTATAACGAGGAAATCTCAGTCTTGCGTGATGATATTCGTGAAGTGTCCCTGCTGTTACAGAAATCGCCAAATCCAATCGCGGCACAGATTCTTTACGAACGGGTTGCTGGTCACGCAAATAACGGACAGTCCACCACACAGATCGCTCGTCAGCTTACTGTGACTGCCGCCGAGAGCGTACTTGCATGGTCGAATGGATTGGTGGATCGAGCGTCAGCCATGAATGCGGTGAACGAAGCCATTGAGGTATTGAAATAATGACGATGCCTGATATTGCCTTTCATGGGCAACGGTCTTTATCTGATTTACTTGAAGCAGAACGTAGTATGCGTGCTGCCAGCGATGAAACAGTGCGCGGTTTACGAGACGTGCTGCTAAGTGTTGCCAATCGTCTGGATGGTAAACGCATGGAAGCGTTGAGGCATGTTGACCCCAAGATACCAGGAAATTGGTCAGCTAAACAATGGAAAGAGTTTGTCGATGCAATTCCTGCCCCTGATGCCTGGGGTGCAATGACAACCGCGGCAATTTCCATGAGTAATAATGAGGAAAACAGCAGATACGTGGAAGAGTTAAAAGCGGAAATCCAGAATCTGATGGTCGATCTGGAAAACGCTAATACCCGGATCGCCGATATGGAAAAGCAGCAGGAAGCGATATTGCTAAAAACCGTCAGGAAAAATCCGGTTGAATTGAAACCAATGCCTTCCACCAGACCCAACGGATATGTTTTCCCTCCGTTGGACGCCCTGGTCCATGAAGCAGAATCCAGGCTTTTATTATTCCCAAACCCTCCCGGCAAGTTGATGAA
>CAILWD010000577.1 GCA_903837815.1 uncultured Chloroflexota bacterium
GATCTCGGGCTCTGTGAGAACAACCGGCGTAGGGGCTGCGTTGCCGGTTAAAGCAAATAGCACTTGATTGCCCACGTCTTCCACGTCAACGGCTCGTTGTTGAATATAAGGATTGTCGACGGCGCGGTAGGAGTCGGCGATCTGTCTCGTTGTACTGTTCCAGACTACGGCGGCGTTTTGATGGCTTTCGTAAATTGCCTGGCGCGCCTGATGGATTAAATCGGGGTCTTGCAAAATCAGCAGGTGGGCTTCGAAGATTGCGGCTTCCGCCTCGCCGATGGATGCTTTTAGTTGCAAGTGGCGCGCACGGATGACTTTACTTGTTAAATTCATTGCCTGTTCGAGGCGGGCCCATTCATTGTCCGGGTTTTCAGCTGGTTCGGTTGAGATGGGTGGAAGTTGCGGCAGGTGACGGTAGAGCGGCCCAAGTGCGATGCCGTCAGAGGTGGGGACTGCTTGGATGGAGCCGTCAGTGGCGGGCAGGCTTTCGGCGGGAGGACTGGCTGGGGTTGTCGCAACAGCTTGAGGCGTGGTCGGTTCGCCGAAGTTGTCATCCACCAGTTTTTTGATCGCATTCAAAACCGGCTCTGATTCGGGGCCGGAGGCTGCCACTCGTATCTGATGTTCTTCGACTGCGCCGAGGGTGGCGACTGCATTCAAACTGCGGGCAGAGACAGGGCCCTTGCCGTTGGTTAAATTCGAGACTGTTACTTCGGCATTGAAACTGGCGGCCGTTTGCACAAACCGTGCGGCTGGACGGGCATGTAAGCCATGCAGATTGCGCAGAGTGAGTACGAGTTCCCTGCCAGATTCAATGATGACGGTTTGTTTGGCGGGGGTAATGTTGGAGCTGTCGCCAATCTGTTCCTGCTTTGGCTGTAATGCTTGCCTGGCTTCCCTGCTGACAGTGTCGAGGTTGCTGCCAAGGCCGATTTGTACGGCGGCGGCAATGCTGCCTTCGATTAGCGGGGCGGAGCAGAAACAAACCTGGGCGGCCATTTCCGGCGACAAGAGTTCTACTGCCATTTGCGCGCTCAAAACAGCGCTGCCCAAGTCCATCAGTACCAGAACGCCGTCGGGCGAGAATACAGACGAGATGGCCTCGCTAATTTCAACTGCGTCTGTTCCAAATTCTTCGCGATTTTCACCCACGCCTGCTGCAATTACCATGGGGATTTTCGATGGCGACACCTGTTTTACCAGACGTGACAGCGCATTAGCCAGTTCGCGACTATGTGAAACGATGACGAGGCCAACCATGGAGGATTAGACTCCCTTTGCTGCAATTGTCAGCGCCAGCCAGGTGCCATACGAGATTACTAAAATACCGCCAATGACGAGAATCCAGTCTATGACTCGTAGTATGTTGCGCGCAGGTTTCAGGTCAAGAATGATGCCGCGTAATCCAATCAGTGAATGGGCGACAACTGCCGTTAGAAAGCAAATTTCCATTGCGGGGATCAGTGGATTCTTGTAATAGGCGATTACGTCGGTGTAAGTTAGCAGTCCATTTTCGGCGGTAAAGTGATTGACGATGAAGTGAATGAAAATTAAAACGATGAGCAGGGGGCCGGTGGCAATCTTCACCAGCCATAACCAGGCGTTTTCGCCTGATTTGGGAGCCGAAATATTCTGAGAAGGGGTTTGCGTCATATTCAGCTCTCTCTCTATGCAGTGAACATACGGATGCCAAAGATTAAAATGGCAATGAAGGCGATTGCCATCAGCGCGTAGAAAATCGGTTTTTGGTAAGTTATCCCAATCCCAAAGGTGGTTAGAATGATGCGAATGCCGTTCAGCCCATGCAGGATTCCCGCCGCTACTACCAGCAGTTCGCCGACGATAATGAATGGATTGTGCATGAGCGCGACGAAACCGTCATAGGCTTCAGGGCCTTTCGCAAGTTGGCCGAGTACAACCAGATGCAGGTATAGATAAAAGGTTAATCCCAGGGCGGTGAGGCGGTTTAGGATGAAAGCCCATCCGCCGGTTTCGCGCCCAATGGGGTTAAACCACATCCAAAATCTGGAAGGAGAGGGTTGATTACGTTTATTTTCCATGTGTCATCTCCTCAAGTTATGCTTTGTGAAACAGGCTGGCGAAACGTTCTTTGATAACCTGTGTGCGTAAGTTCATGATGCGCCGCGCGGGGTCGACAAATGATGGGCAGACAGCGGTGCATTCAAAGGCGCTATGACACCGCCAGACGCCATCTTCGCTATCTATAATGTGCAATAGCTCGGGGTTGCGTTTTATTCCATTGGCTTGCGCGCCTGCCAAAACGGCCGGGCCGAGATATTCTCCGGATGTAGCCGCCGCAGGACAAGCGCTGATACACAGTCCGCATTCGATGCAATCTGCCAGACGAATATATTGCGCGTCATCTGTCGACCAGTTCGCGGGTGATTTCTCGATCTCCGCTTCTGGCGCGGGGAGGACGGATCGGGCTCCGACAGAGTCGAGGCGGCTGTAGAGGGTTCCCATATCTACAGCCAGATCGCTGATGACAGTAAAGTTGCGAAGAGGCTCCACTTTGATCGTTCCGCCGTTATGTGTCATGTCGCGGATGTAGGTAATGCAAGTTAGTTTTTCCACATCGTTGACAAGCATTCCGCACGCGCCACAAGTGGAGTGGTGACATGCGTGTCGGAAGCATAAGGTGCGATCCATGAATGCCCAGACGCGTTCCACGGCGTCTAGCACATATTCATCGGGGTTTACTTCCATTTTGTATTCGTCGAAGTGGGGCGTTTCGCCTTCCTTTTGACGGGAAACTTTAAGTGTGATGTTCCAGTTCTCGCTCATCTTGACTCCTTAATTGGGCTGAACGTAGTATTGACGATAAGAAAGGAGCTGTACTTCTTTGGTGGCGCATGGCGTATTAAGGCCGAGTTTTTCACAGACAACGTCCGTTGTCTTTTCGGCCATGGCGCGCAATGTGGTGGCTTTTCCGCCGGTGATTGTAACCAGACCGTCCACGTTGTCCGTTTCCTTGTGGTCGTAGCATTTGAATGTGCGTGCAGAACTGCGCCCCATTCCGCCGCCGATAAGCGGGCGGGTTGCCATGTATTTCCCGCGCGCTTTTGCATTCCGAATGGCTGGAATAAGTTCTGCTCCGCGCTCAAGCATGATTTTTACGTGATCTTCGAGGACAGGCACGTAATCCAGGTCGCTAATCTCAAAGGATGTTGTGCCGACCACAACCATGCGGCGCTGGGGCACAATGATGTCGCCATCGCCAGGTTTGTTTAGACGGTTGAGCGCGCGTTGGACAAATCGCTGTTCATATGCCACCATTACACCCGGCGTAGGTTTTACAGGGACTTCTGCGCCGGCCATTTCTGCAATTTCTCCTGCCCAGGCGCCAGTGGCGTTGACGACAATATCCCCGCGCAGTTCGGATTGTTTATTGGAGGCGCGGTCTATAACAGTTAATCCAACGACTGCGCCTTTCCCGTCCATAATCAAGGTTTTCGCTTCTGTGTAGGTGCGGAATTTCGCACCGTTTTTCCTGGCTGTGGCGGCAAATGAGAGCGCGAGTCTTAACGGGTCGAAAGTGCCGTCGGGGACCAGAAATGCGGTCAACAGACCAGGGTTTATGTTTGGCTCAAGTTGCAGGGCTTTCTGGGGGGTAATCTCTTCGAGCGGAATATGGCAGGCTTCGCAGCCTTCGATAAAAGCCCCGCTGTATTGCAGGTCGCTTTCATCCAGCGCAATAAACATGCCCCCATTTGGCTCAATGGCTTGCGGAACGATTTTTCGCAGGAGCAAATTTTCATCGATGCACTCAATGGCCGATTCCTGGTCTTTGACCGCGTAGCGCCCTCCGCTGTGCAATAGGCCATGGGTACGGCCGGATGTTCCATTGCAGATGTCGCCGCGGTCAATTACAGTCACATCGAATCCGCGTAATGCGAGGTCGTGGGCTGTGGCAACTCCTGTAAAACCCGCCCCCACGATGATTGCATGTGGTTTGCTCATAAACTACAACTCCGTGCTTGAATTTAATTTTTCGATTTGTGATGCAAACAATCCGGACATTCAATAACTTCATTAATAATTGCATCGGTTTCGGGCGTTAGCAGTTCGACCGGTCCATTTTTAAAACCAACCGCGCCGCACCAGCACGCATACCAGCCAATCTTTACTATTTCCAACTTGATTCGCGGCGCCAATAAATCAATGGTTTCAACGCCCATGCGCCAGCGGGCATTTGTGATCAACCTCGGACATTTTATTTCTTTTAGCCTGTCAGCATACACCTTGAAGTGGGCGCAATGTCTCATGAGCAAAACGCCAACTGTCACCTCGGATGGAATATCCATTACTCGGGCATCGGCGCAAATCGGGATTAAATTGCCAGGCAATGATTCGCTCTGGTCGACGCCCTGATTAAGAATCGCGGGATTAATCTCGACGCCATATACCTTGCAGACAGTTTCTGCCATTTGCCGTGCTAGGCGCAAGTCGCCAGCGCCTATATCCAGAACTATGTCATCGGGTAGCAACTGTTTGAGCACTGTCTGGTAGGTTGGCAAATCATAAGGCGCCCATTGATATTCCCAGTCACCGTCAGAGATGGGTTGGGTGTTCTCCGAGTGAAGCATTAAAGGCTGGTTTTAGAAGCGGAAATTTGATGCTTGCTTTGAGAACGAATCACAGAGACAAAGGAGGGGTGGATGTCCACCCCTCCAGATGTGATCAGAAAGATTATTCGATCCAGTCGAAGGTGCGGGTAACGGCTTTCTTCCAGCCTTTGTATTCCTTGTCGCGCAGGGCCGTATCCATCTTCGGAGCCCATTCCTTGTCCTTCGCCCAGTTGCTGCGCAGGTCTTCCACATTCTTCCAGAAGCCAACAGCCAGGCCGGCGGCATAAGCAGCGCCGAGGGCGGTGGTTTCAGCTACTTGTGGGCGGACAACGGGCACGCCGAGGATGTCGGATTGGAATTGCATCAGCAATTCGTTGTAGACCATGCCGCCGTCGACTTTGAGTGCGGTCAGGTCCACGCCCGAATCTTTGTTCATAGCATCCAACACTTCACGAGTCTGGAATGCGGTCGCTTCGAGGGCGGCGCGCGCAATATGTCCGCTGTTGACGTAGCGGGTCATGCCTACGACGGCGCCGCGGGCATCGCTCTTCCAGTAGGGAGCAAACAAGCCGGAGAAGGCCGGTACAAAGTAGATGCCGCCGTTGTCTTCAACGGTGCGGGCAAGCGGTTCAACATCGGATGATTTTTCGATCATGTGCAGGTTGTCGCGCAGCCACTGAACCAATGCGCCGGTGATGGCGATGGAGCCTTCGAGGCAGTACACGGCAGGTTCCGCGCCGATTTTGTAGCCCAGGGTGGTCAGCAGACCGTTCTTGGATTGTACAGGTTTCGTGCCTGTGTTGAGCAGCATGAAGCAGCCTGTGCCATAGGTATTCTTTGCTTCGCCAGCGCTGAAGCATGTCTGGCCGAAGAGGGCTGCCTGTTGGTCGCCCAGGTCGCCAGCAACAGCAACGCCTTCAAGAGCGCCTACGGCGTAACCGTAGACTTCGGAGGAGGCTTTGATGGCGGGGAGCATGGCGCGCGGAATGCCCATGATCTGGAGCATATCCGGGTCCCAGTCCAATGTTTCAAGGTTCATCAACATTGTGCGGGACGCGTTGGAAACATCTGTAACATGCACGCCGCCTTTGGGGCCGCCGGTCAGATTCCAGATGACCCAGGTGTCGATGTTGCCGAAGAGCACTTCGCCGGCCTCAGCCTTGGC
>CAILWD010000578.1 GCA_903837815.1 uncultured Chloroflexota bacterium
CACGGAGCCACCGAGACACAGAGAAAAACAATTAAAAACTCCGCGCCTCCGTGTCTCAGTGGTTAACAGGTTTTCTTTGGCGCTCTCCCAAAAACTTATGCAAGAGGTCTAATATAAAAATCAAGTGAGTAACCATGAAAACAATCTACGACATTGCCGTCATCGGCGCAGGCGCGGTGGGATCAGCCATTGCGCGTGAATTTTCCCGTTATCAACTCAAGGTCGCCCTCGTGGAGTCCGCTCCCGATGTGGGCATGGGCACGTCGAAAGCCAGCACCGCCATCTGGCACACGGGTTTCGACGCCAAGCCCGGCACGCTCGAAGCCACGCTCATGCGCCGCAGTTATGCCTTGATGGATAAATATATGCCGGAAGCCAACATCCCGCATGAAAGGCTCGGCGCGGTGTTGATCGCCTGGAATCAGGATCAACTCGACTCCCTGCCCGCTTTGGAAAAGAAGGCGCATGACAACGGCGTGATGGACGTAAAAATCATTTCGGTGGATGAAGTCTATCGCCGTGAGCCAAATATAAACAAAGGCGCTCTCGGCGGACTGCTGGTTCCCGGAGAGGGGATTCTATGCACCTTTTCCGTTCCGCTGGCATACACAACCCAGGCAGTGGTCAATGGCGTCGAGTTGTTTGTGAATCATCCCGTAAAGCAAATTCGCGCTGAGCGAAGTCGAAGCGCAGAGAACGGAAGTCCTTCGACTTCGCTCAGGACGGAAGAGGACATCTGGGTTCTGGATAACGAAATTCGCGCCCGCTGGGTGGTCAACGCCGCTGGCTTGTATTCGGATGAAATCAACGCTATGTTCGGGCATACCAATTTCACGGTCACGCCACGCCGCGGACAGTTGATCGTTTACGACAAACTGGCGCGTCCGCTGGTGAATCATGTCCTGCTGCCCGTGCCGACATCCAAGACAAAGGGCGTGTTGATCAGCCCGACGGTGTATGGGAATATTTTGCTCGGTCCCACCGCCGAAGACCTTCCTGATAAAACCGCCACCCAGACCACGCAAGACGGTTTTGATTTGCTACTCGGCAAAGGACGCGAAATCCTGCCGCAACTTCTCGATGAAGAAGTCACCGCGACTTATGCGGGGTTACGCGCCGCCACAGAGCACAGCGATTACCAGATTGCCCTGCGCGCTGACCAGCGTTATTTGTGCGTCGGTGGAATCCGCTCGACGGGGATTTCCTCCGCGATGGGCATTGCCGAATATGCGGTGGAGTTGTTGAGCGGGGCAGGGGTGGAGTTCCAGCCAAAGGATGAGTTCAAGTCCATTCGGCTGCCGACCATCGGTCAGGCGGATGTGCGTCCGTACCAGAGCGCGGAAATGATTGCGAAGAATCCGCAGTACGCCGAAATCGTCTGCCACTGTGAGCGAGTCTCGCGCGGCGAGTTGATCGACGCGATGAGCGGACCGATCCCCGCCACAGTTTTGGACGCCCTGCGCCGCCGCACCCGCGCCTCGCAGGGAAGATGTCAGGGATTTAATTGTCATGCGGCGCTGACTGCGTCATTGCGAGGAGCGAACGACAGTGAGCGACGAAGCAATCCCCAGTCTGTGGAGATTGCTTCGTCGCAAAGAATGCTCCTTGCAATGACACCAGAGGTCTTAATCATCGGCGCAGGACCTGCGGGCCTTTCCGCCGCCATCGAATTGAAGAAACAGGGAGTCAAAAACATCCTCGTTGTTGACCGCGAACCCGAAGCAGGCGGAATGCCGCGTTTTTGTCATCACACCGGCTTTGGCCGCGCTGACTTATGGCGCATGTACACAGGGCCGCGCTACGCGAGATACTACCGCGAACTGGCGGAAAAACATGGCGTCGAGATTCACACCTCCACCACCATCACAGGTTGGGACTCCAGACTTCGGAAGTCTCCACAGACTTCCGAAGTCTTAACCTTTACTTCTCCAAGCGGATTGGGAGAAATCGAAGCAAAAGCCGTTTTGCTGGCAACTGGAATACGTGAACGTCCCCGCGCCGCGCGGA
>CAILWD010000579.1 GCA_903837815.1 uncultured Chloroflexota bacterium
GTCGGTGATATCGCGGTTGCTGACCCTCCTGCCGCGCGGGCGCCCATCCTCCGCAAAAACCCGCTGACAGGTATGAGCAACCCAGCGCTCCCTGCCATCGGATGTCACGACGCGGAAGTCCAGCGAAATCGGTTCCTGGTTGTCGAATTCTTCCGTGACGTGAGCCTCGTATTTGAGCCGGTCATCGGGGTGGACGATCTTTTGCAGCAGGGATGGATCATTCTCAAAGTCCTCCCTGCGATAGCCGGTAATCCGTTCGCATGAAGGGGAGATATATACAAGACGGTAGTCTTCACCCAGCCAATATTCCCAATCGTATGCAAAGTCTGCCACGGTGCGGAAGCTTTCCTCGCTCTCGCGCAATTTATCCTCCGCCAATTTGTGGTCGGTGATATCGTGTCCGTAGACGGTAACGCCGTGGATTTCGCCTCCTGCGTCGCGGATGGGGCTGAACAGGTATTCGACATGGCGCGGCATTTCCCGCAGGCGGGTTTGTGTCTCTATCCTGAAAAATTCGCCCCGCAGGGCGCGGTCATAATGACTTTGCCATTCCGCGTTGATTTGAGAGGGGAAAGTGGAAACCAGCACGTTTTCGCCTTTTTGCAAATTGCGTCCAAGCGTTGCGCCGGTACGGCGATGGAATTCCGCATTGCCGACAATCAGGTTGTATCGGGAGTCAACCGCCCAGATGCTGCCGTCGGTATTCTCGATAAGGGTATTCAGGTTGTTCCCAATCTCCCGAAGCGCGATTTCGGTACGCGCATTCTCTGCCAGAATATCCAACTTATCCAGCGCGTAGGAGATGTCGCCGCCGATTTCAGCGAGCAGGCCCATCTGTTCGTCGTCGAAAGTCATCGGCTCGCCGTCGTACACCGTAAGGGCGCCAACCACGCGCCCCTGCCGGCGGAGAGACACAGCCGCAGATGAGCGATACCCGCGCTTCAAAGCCCGGTCGCGCCAGGTCCGCATCAGAGGGTTGGTGGCAATATCCGGGCAGACCACACAGCGATCTTCGCGGATGGCGACGCCCGTTGGCCCCTGCCCCAGTTCTCCGTCCGAGTATTGGATGGAGGCATCTGCCAGGTAACCATCATCTTCGCCCGCAACCGCGACGGGCTTGACCTCGAAGGTGGTCTCGTCGATCAAGCCGATCCACGCCATGCGATATTTGCCGAACTCAATGGCAACGCGGCAGATTTCCTGGAACAATCTATCCTGCTGGTCATTGAAGACAATGGCCTGGTTGATTTGGCTCAACGTGCTGTACAAACGGTTAAGTTTTTGGGTGTGCGACTCGGCTTGTTTGCGCTGGGAGATGTCGGTCAGGTAGAGGTTGACGTAACCGGCTTCGGGCAGGGGGACGATATTTGCCGAATAAATGATTTCGCCGCACGCAAAATCCACCACCTTGTTTTTTTGCCACGTCAGCGCGCCGGCAATTTGCTCCTGCCAGAAAAGTGGGACGCGACCTCCAATGCCGCTGCCCCAATCACGCAAAAGCGTCCCGCTGGCGGCATTGGCATATAAAATAACGCCTTCATGATTCAGGCGCAGGATAGGGTTGGGGTTTTCCGAAGGGAATTTCGCGAGGCTGGCAATCTCGGCTTCCGCCAATTTTTGTTCGGTGATGTCGCAGTTGATGCTCAGGTAGCCGACAATCTGTCCTTCCTGATTACGCAAGACAAGCGAGTTTACTTCCACCGCAAAACGCTCGCCACCCTTGCGGACCTGGGTCGCTTCGCCGCGATACCCCCCGCTTTCAGCGATGGCCCGCAGCATCTCCTCTTTATCCGCTTCCGCGAAGCGGGTCTGGCATACCTCAAGCCCATTCCGTCCGAGTACCTCTTCGGCTTTCCAGCCATACATCGCTTCAGCCGCCGCATTCCACGCCACGAGGAGGTATTGTTCATTGGAAGCAACAACAGCATCCCTCATATTATCCATTACCAGTGATACAAAACGCGACTGATCCTCAGTCCATTTCGGCGTAATGAGGTGGCGGGCAATTGCAAGTGTGGACGGACTTTCCATAAGCAAAACCTTTCTCCTGTTTTACACTAACAAGAAATAAAAAAATCTTCCACAGTACACGTACGGTATCCGGCTTTTTTTATAATCCCCTTCGCATAACATCTGGACATGCGCTCTTATTCGATCAATCCGCGTTTCAAGGCGTAGCGCACCAGTTCTGTCTGACTAGCCAGGCTCAACTTTTTGAGCAGGTTGGCGCGGTGCATTTCCACCGTGCGGACGCTGAGCAGGAGACGCCCGGCAATCTCCGGGTTGTTCAGCCCCTGCGCCGCCATTTGCAGCACCTCGCGCTCGCGTTTGGTCAGCCTGAAATACGCGTCGACCAGGTGGGATTCGGCGGAGCGATGTTCGGGGGCTTCGAGCAGGAGTCCGTCGAGCGGCGGGCTGAGATAGAGATTCCCTGCCAGCGCCTCGCGCACCGCGAATGCCAATTCTCCGGCAGTGGATTTTTTCAACACGTACGCCGACGCGCCCGCCTTGAGCGCTTCGATCACGTAGCCTTCCGTGTCGTACATCGAAAGCGCCACGACCTTTATCCATTGCAGCCGCCGTTTCACTTCGCGCGTCACTTCGATGCCATTCAGGTTTGGCAGGACAATATCTGCAATCAAGACGTCGGGACGCAGGCGGATGGTTTCCTCCATTGATCTGATTCCCTCTTCGGCTTCGCCGACCACCTCGAAGTCTGGTTCCGCTTCGAGTAGCAGGCGCACCCCCTGGCGGACGAGGTGATGGTCTTCTGCCAGAAAGATTCTAATGGTCATGGTTTACCCTTCCTCCCCCCCCCCGTAATGAGCGGCAGGCGGATGGAAGTGCGGACGCCACGCCCCGGCGCGGATTCGATTTCCAAACTGCCTTCCAGCAAGCGGACGCGCTCGCGCATTCCGCCCAGTCCGCCGCCGTTGTTGTATGCCTCATGTGGGTCGAAGCCTGCGCCGGTATCTTCGATGAACAATTCCATCATGCCGCCTTTCGCAATGACGCGTACCGAAA
>CAILWD010000580.1 GCA_903837815.1 uncultured Chloroflexota bacterium
CCCTGGCGCGCGAACAGGCCAAACTCGGACTGATCTTCCTTGATATGCGTCGCGCCGCCGAAGATCTGGCGAAGTTGATTTAGTGGAGTTGTTATGAGCCCCCTTCAAAAAAGTGGTTTATATTATCCCAATAAGTTCGGCATGATCACCATCAAATCTTTGGAAGAGGTGATGGGCAAGAATGGATTGAATGCCATCCTCAATTTGGCGGGGCTGAATCATTATATTGAAAATTACCCGCCCGATAACCTTGACAAGGGCTTTGATTTCTCCGAATTATCCGCGCTCGGCTCTGCACTTGAAGAAATGTATGGCCCGCGCGGCGGACGCGGCCTTGCCCTGCGAGCAGGACGGGCAACCTTCTCTGACGCATTGAAGAATTTTGGGGCATTAGCTGGCGCCGCAGATCTGGCGTTTGTTGTCCTTCCGCTTCAATCCAAGTTGAGGATTGGCTTGCCTGCTTTTGCAAAGATATTCACCCAATTAAGCGATCAGCACACAACCGTGGAGGAAAAAGATACAGAATGGGTGTGGACGATTCATAAATGCCCCTGTTGTTGGGGCCGAACAGGCGCAGACAAACCCGTCTGTTTTATCTCCACCGGCCTGCTCCAGGAGAGCCTTAAGTGGGTTTCCGGCGGTAACGAATTCCGTGTTAACGAATCCAAATGTGTTGCGGTTGGCGACGATGTATGCGAATTTATCGTCCAAAAAGAACCGATCTCATAAATTATAACGAAGGTCTGGCGTGACAGACATCAAGCCGAAAATACTCATCATCGAAGACGATCTCGACGTTGCCGAAATGCTGAACGCTTATTTTCGCGTTCAAGGCTATGAAGTATTTACCGTCAACTGGGGGGAGGACGGCGTTCGTTCCTGTCAAACAGTTCATCCGGATCTTTTAATTCTTGACATTCGCCTTCCCGATATTGACGGATACGAAGTGGCGCGTCGACTGCGAGGCGACCGGCGCACAGCGGACGTTCCCATTATCTTCCTTACCGAAAAGCGCGACCGATCTGATCGATTGCAAGGTTTGGAACTTGGCGCGGACGACTACATTACAAAACCCTTTGATGTACAGGAACTTCGATTACGCGTCCGTAATGCGCTAAAGCGTATCAGCCAGGGATCATTGACGAATCCTGTCACAGGCCTGCCGGAAGGCGCCCTGGTGGATGAAAAGTTATCCGAAGTTCTTGGCAAGGACGGCGTTGGGTTGTTGCTTGTTTCAATTGACAACATGGTTTCCTTCCGTGAAGCCTACGGTTTTGTGGCTTCCGACGATGTCCTGCGGGCGATCAGCCTGATGATTATCAATACCATGCGGGAAGTCAGCCGCCCGGAAGATTTTCTTGGCCATTTGAACGGCACAGATTTTATTCTCGTCGTCCCACCTTCGAATCTTGCCGCATTGAGTGAAAAACTCCGTATGCGGCTTGAGCAGTCCATCGAATACTTTTACCCCATTAAGGATCGCGAGCAGATGGCAAAGAGTTCGAGCCGCCTAAAAGTAAAAATAGCCGAAATTGCCTCGTTGCAAAACGGTTTCACCGACATAAACCAAATGAAAACAGACCTGCTTCGCCTTAAGAAATAGGAGCGCCTTGCACAGCATTACAGTTGTAACTCCAACGTACAATGAAGCGGAGAGCCTGCCCAAACTGGTCTCCGCTTTATTTTC
>CAILWD010000581.1 GCA_903837815.1 uncultured Chloroflexota bacterium
CTTTCAAATGTTGTTTTGCCCATTTTTCCATTCTTTCACCACCACATATATTATATTTGGACATTTCTTTTTGTTTATCCATGTTGTTGATGTCATGAATAATTTTTTGCTTTGCGCGCTCATCGAAGTTCTGCTGAGTTACACCCGGAAAGTAATTGCGCTTTAGTTCATGGGTGTCAGCGGCCAAATCACGCAAGAAGTTAATCTTTTGAAAAGCTGCTCCCAGACTTCCGAAGTCTTAGAGACTTCGGAAGTCTGAAACCCGAAGCAAAGCTTGGCTGGTATATCATCATCGCCACCATCCCCGCGTTGCTGGCTGGCTACCTGTTGAAAGATGCCGTCGAAGCGCTCTTTCGCCAGCCGATGCTTCAAGCATCCATTCGATTATTTGCCGCCGCCATCCTGCTGACCCTCGCGGAATATTTCTCCAAAAAGAACCGTGACCTGAACTCGATGACCTGGCTCGACGCGCTGGTCGTCGGTTTGATGCAGATCATTGCGGTCTTCCCTGGCGCGTCCCGTTCGGGGACGACGATCTCGGCGGGCATGTTCCGCGGTTTCGACCGTCCGTCTGCGGCGCGCTTCTCCTTCCTGATGTCTGTGCCGGTGATGCTGGCGGCGGGCGGATACGAAATGCTGGACGTGCTCAAAATGCCGAACCTCGGCGAATTCCTGCCGTTGCTTGCGATTGGATTTGTCACGGCGGCAGTGGTCGGCTGGTTCGCCATCAAATGGCTCATCGGCTACCTCAGCAAAAACTCGCTGTACGTCTTCGCCATTTATTGCGCGGTGATCGGCATCAACATCTTAATCGCAGAGGGATTCTAATGCGCACACTTCTCAAACAACTCGTTGAAACCGAATCCCCCTCCCACGACAAAGCCGCCGTGGACCGCGTCGGAAAAATCGTTGCGGAGCAATGCTCGAAGTTGGGCTGCCAGCTTGAAGTGATTCCGAATCAAAAAACTGGTGACCACGTCCTCGCCCGATTTTCAGGTCAGGCTTCTTCGGGGAAACCCATCCTGATCCTTTGTCACATGGATACGGTCTTTCCGCTTGGGACGATTCAAACTTTTCCGTATCGGGAAGAGAATGGGCGGATTCATGGCCCCGGGACTTTGGACATGAAAGCGGGCATTGCCATCACCTTGAGCGCGCTTGCCAACAGGGGAGCGGATCCCCGTCCCGTTTGGGCTTTGTTCACCTCTGACGAGGAGATCGGCAGCGGCACCTCGCGCAGACTTATCACGTCGCTGGCGCGTGAGGCTGAGGTGGTCTTCGTTTTGGAAGGCGCGCTGGTGGATGGGTCTCTCAAGACCTGGCGCAAGGGCGTAGGCGAGTTTTACGTCACGGTGAAGGGACGCGCCGCGCACGCGGGAGGCGACCATCAGGCGGGACGCAACGCCATCGAGGAAATGGCGCACCAGATTCTCGCCATCCAAAAGCTGACCGACTACGAGCGCGGAACCACGCTCAACGTCGGCGTGATTCGCGGCGGGACGGCGTCGAACGTTGTCCCCGACGAAGCCAGCATCGAAGTGGATGTGCGCGTGATTCAGCCTGGCGAGTGGGAACGCATCGAAGGCGAAATGCGCAAACTCAGCCCCGCGCTGGAGGGGACGTCGCTCAAAATCAACGGCGGGTTGAATCGTCCGCCGATGCCCTGCGGCGAAGGCAATCGCCTCGCGTTCGAGAAAGCCGCACAAATCGCAAAGGACAAACTGGGAATCGAGCTCAAAGCAGGCGGCTCAGGCGGCGGCTCGGATGGCAACTTCGTCGCCCCGCTGGGAATCCCCGTGCTGGACGGCATGGGCGCAGTCGGCGAAGGCTACCACTCGGAGCGCGAATACATCTTTGCCGATAGTCTCGAAGAACGCGCCAAATTGCTGGAGGTTTTGTTGAA
>CAILWD010000582.1 GCA_903837815.1 uncultured Chloroflexota bacterium
CCGCAGGCTCTCTGACAACTCACCAAACGTACTCGTTCCCATCATTGCTTTTGACTGCCAGATTATACACAGGAGAAAGATAAACGACAAGACCTCGACAAGCATGAAAAAATTCATCGAATTTCTTATTGACGGTTTATTGTCTGACAGGTATAATCTTTTTTCGGCATTATTTCAAACAGCAGGAGCATAAGCATGACAACACCCGACAGCGCGCCAGCCGTAGCGCTTGAACCAAAAACAAAACTCAGCGGCAAAATTTTGAAGACAACTCTCGCGGGGGCGCTCGTGGACATCGGTCAAGGTCTTCCCGGTGTAATCCACATCTCACAACTCCAACAGGACGCAGTGAATAAAGTGGAAGATGTTGTGAAGGAGGGACAGGTCGTTGACGTTTGGGTACGCCGCGTCAAGAAAGACCGCATCGAATTGACCATGATCGAACCCCTCGGCTTTGAATGGAAGGAAATTGTCCCCGACCTGGTGGTCAAAGGCAAGGTCGTGCGCCTCGAATCTTATGGCGCATTCGTAGACTTCGGCGCGGAACGTCCTGGCCTTATTCATGTCAGCGAACTCACCCGCGGCTATGTCAAAACTGCCAGCGAAGTGGTCAAGGAAGGCGACGAAATCGAAGCCAAGGTTTTGGATGTGGACCGCCGCAAGCGCCAGATCCGCTTGAGCATGAAAGCCCTCCAGCCCGAACTCGAGGTCGTGGATGAAGTCAAGCCCGAACGCGAAGACCGCCGCAAGGGTGACGGCAAACGCAAAGGCAAAGGCAAGAAGCAGGAAGAGACCTACGAAATGGAAGTTGAAGTCTCCAATGAGCCGCAGTTCACCGCCATGCAGATTGCCTGGCAACAGGCGCTCGAACGTTCGAAGGGACGCGGCAAGGTTCGCGCCAAGTCCTACAAATCGGCGGACGAGGAAAAGGAAGACATCTTCAGCCGCACGCTTGAAAAGCGCGTTGCCAGCAACTAACTTCAAATTCGCAAAGACCCTAAAGGTTTCAACCTTTAGGGTCTTTTTTTGTCCAGCGGGAAAATGGACTCCAACGACTCCCGTCGTTGGGCGTTCAAAAGTCAGGGGACTTTTGAACCCAGCACTAACCGCTAACCGGCACTCTTCAAATATGATTCCATGAATCCGTTCAGGTCGCCGTCCAAGACTCCTTGCGCGTTGCCGACTTCGTGATCGGTGCGATGGTCTTTGACCATCTGGTACGGATGCAGCACATACGAGCGGATCTGGCTCCCCCACTCGGCTTTGGTGTACTCGCCGCGCAACACGGCGCGTTCTTCATCTTTTTCAGCGTTCTTCAACTCCAGCAGACGCGCCCGCAAAATGTTCATCGCAAACTCGCGGTTTTGCGCCTGCGAGCGTTCGTTTTGACAGGTGACCACAATCCCCGTCGGCAGGTGGGTGATGCGGACTGCGGTGGCGTTCTTCTGCACGTTCTGACCACCCGCGCCCGAAGAGCGAAAGACATCCATTTTGATGTCGCCGGGGGCAATCTCTACTTCGGCTTCGTCCATCGAAACCTGCGGCAGGACTTCGATAAGCGCAAAAGACGTATGCCGCCGATGCGCCGCGTCAAACGGGGAAAGCCGCACCAACCGATGCACGCCCTTTTCGGAGCGCAGGTAGCCAAAGGCATATTTTCCAGTGACGGCAATGGTTACGCTCTTGATACCCGCCTCTTCACCGAGGGTCATATCCAAAATTTCGGTTTGAAAGCCCTGGTCTTCCGCCCAGCGCAAATACATGCGCTCCAGCATTCCCGCCCAATCTTGCGAGTCCGTTCCGCCCGCGCCCGCGTGAATGGCAAGGATGGCGTCGTCGCGGTCATACTTCCCCGAAAACATCATGTTGAAGGCGCGTTTGTCCAACTCCGCTTCGAGAGCAGAGATTTCAGACTCCAACTCGCCGCGCAGAGACTCGTCATCCATCTGTGCCAGTTCGGTCAGGTCGCGCAAACGCTGTCGGACAGAATTCCAGCCCTCCACTTCATCACGCAGAGTCGAAACTACCTTCATCGTCCGCTGGGCGCTGGTCGAGTCGTTCCAAAATTCAGGCTCGCCTATTTCTTTTTCGAGAGACGCAAGTTGACTTTCTTTGCCCGCCAAGTCAAAGACGCACCAGTAATTGCTGAGTCAGGTCATTCGCTGCCTGCAAGCGGTTTACTAAATCCTGCATGGTTACTCCTGGTTCGATAAAATTCCGTCCACAAAAGCATCGGGGTCAAAGGGTTGCAAGTCTTCGGGCTTTTCGCCCAGTCCGGCAAACAAAATCGGCAAGTTGAGTTCGCGCTGAATGGCAAACGCCATGCCGCCCCGCGCCGAAGAATCGAGTTTCGACAAAATCACGCCCGTCACGTTGACCGCTTCTTTAAAGGAACGCGCCTGTTGCAGGGCATTTTGTCCGATGGTGGCATCCAGCACCAGCCATGCCTCATGAGGAGCGCCGGGCAACGCCTTGCCCACCACGCGGTTGACCTTCTTCAACTCTTCCATCAGGTTGAAACGGGTATGCAGGCGGCCTGCCGTGTCGATCATGATGACGTCTGCGCCGCGGGCGATTCCTGCCTGGACGGAGTTGAAGGCAACCGCGCCCGGGTCTGATTCGAAAGCCCCGGCGATGACCTCCACCTTGAGCCTGTCACCCCACACCTGAAGTTGATCCACCGCCGCGGCGCGGAAAGTGTCGGCGGCGCCGAGCAAAACCTTCCTGCCTTCACCATTGAAGCGGGCGGCGAGTTTGGCAAGGGTGGTGGTCTTGCCCGAACCGTTAACGCCCACCACCAGAATCACGGTCGGCTTGTTGGCAAGAGAAAATTCGGGCGGATTGACCAGCCTCGAGCGGAGGTCCCGCCGCAGGGCGGAGGAAAGTTCGTTGGCGCGGGTAAAACCTTCGGCGCGAGCCGTCGCTTTGAGGGAATCCAAAACCGAGGCGGTGGTCTCCAATCCCAAATCGGCTTGGAGGAGCAGGGCTTCGAGGTCGTCCCAGGTTTCGGGTGTGATTTCCGAAGTTCCCAAAATGGAGGCAATTTGCCCGAAGGCGGCTTTGCTGGTGCGCGAAAGCCCGTCGCGCCAGCGTGAAAAGAGTTTATTCATGGAGGGCGATTATACCAATATATGTTATACTTTTTTGGCTCTAATGAGGAGAGAGCGTTTCCTCCTCATTCAAAATATCGCCCCGAATCAGCAATTCGGGAAGTTTTATAAAAAGGAAAAAATAAAAAATGACAGCAGAACCCATTCAGGTGACGGATGCATCGTTTGAAACAGATGTCCTGCAATCGCCCTTGCCGGTGATTGTGGACTTTTGGGCGCCGTGGTGCGGACCCTGCCGCATGGTTGCCCCGATTCTCGATAAGATTGCCGTGGAAATGGAAGGCAAGCTGGTGGTCGCCAAAGTCAACACCGACGAACACGCCGAGTGGATGCAGAAGTTCGGCATTCAGGGCATCCCCACCATGCTCTTCGTTTCGGGCGGCAAGGTGGTGCATCGTCAGGTCGGCGCGCTCCCTGAGCGGATGCTGCGCGATGTGGTAACGCAGTTTATGGAAGTGGCAAGCCAGAATTAATCCCGCCAGGGTGCAAGGAGTTGGGCTATGAAAAAGATTCTCGCATTATTCGCAGCGGTTTGTTTTACTTTAAGCGCGTGCATTCCTGACGCCTTACAACCCCAGCCGGTAGCAAGCCCCGCTTCGATCTCAGATGCAGACATTCAGGCGACGGTGGCGGCGCAGGTGGCTCAAACCGTGGAATCGCTGCCGACGCCCACCCTGCTCCCCAGCAGTACGCCGTTTGTAATTACCGCCACCAACATCCCAACCCTGACCCCGCTTCCACCGACTGCGACGAATACTCCCAGCCTGACTCCATCGCCAGGAACGGTGACGGCTGTTTCCTCCACCTCATCTGTCACCTCTGCCCCAGCCTTAACCGGGACCGCCGACCCCGGCGCAACCGCCACCGGGACAGCCCATTATCAGTACTATGGTACAATGCCGCCCGATCTACCTTCGGGGAAGGTGGTATTGTCGAACATGTCTAAAAGAGACGCGTATATCTCGATGCAATGCACCACGCCCGATGGCTACGTGACGATTATCGAATACCCTGTGGGCGGCAGCAGGGTCAACGCCCGTATTCCTGCGGGAAACTATTTCTACGTGGCATGGGTTGGCGGCAAGCAATTCACCGGCTCGTTCAATTTAAAAAAATCCGAGGAAGTAGTCATCCGCATGTATAAGGATCGCGTGGAAGTCAAATAACCTGGCAGGCGGCATAGGTCGAAATAAAATTGTTGTGAGCCTGCGGAACCATTGACGATGAAAAAACGTCCAATAAAAATAAAAACACATAAAACGGAGAGAAAATGTTCAAAAAAGTATTACCCATTTTAGTTGCACTCGCGTTCTTGCTGACGGCGTGCGGCGCAGAACCTGCCCCTCCCACCATGTCGGCGGCAGATATTAACAGTACCGCCATTGCCGCCGCTCAAACCATGGTTGCACAGACTCAGGCTGCAATTCCCACTGCCACGCCCCTCCCCCCGACTGAAACCCCCAGCCCCACCCCCCTGCCAACCTTCACCCCGCCGCCCGTCATCCCAACACTGGAGCAATTGATTCTGCCCACCGCCACCGTGGCTTCCTCCGATCCGAACAATTGCAACCGCCTGCTGAACGTTGCCGAAGCAGGGCCCACAAAGAATGTGCGCATTGAAAACACGTTGAAAAGCAACGTGAATCTATCATTGACACTGTGGGAACCCAACCTGTTTGGACAGTGCGGTTCGCTTGGGTATCAACTTACAAAAAATCAACAACTTAAAGTTGGTCTTCCCTCGGGTTCCTGGTATGCGTACGCATGGGTGCTGGGTACCGGTGACGTAGCCCAAAGCACAGCAGAAGGCTCCTTTTACATCGGCCCCAGCAAAACCCAGGATCTCCTGCGGCTTATCATCAAAGAACACATCATCGGCTGGGTTGGACCGTAACCCCTCCCCAAATCAAAACAAAAAGCGGAAGCCCGATTGGACTTCCGCTTTTTTGTTTCCTACTCAGATTGCCTGTTGATCTTTGCTCCCAGTTTTCTTAATTTCTCATCCACTTTTTCATAGCCCCTTTCAATCTGGCGGACGTTTCGTATTGTAGACGTTCCCTTTGCGGCAAGGGCAGCCAGTAAAAGCGCCATGCCGGCGCGGATATCGGGACTTTCCAGCTTTTCGCCGTACAGCGGAGTGGGACCTTGAATCAACACGCGGTAGGGATCGCAAAGAATGATGCGCGCGCCCATGCCCACGAGTTTGTCGGTGAAGTACATGCGCCCGGAGAACATCCAATCGTGGAAGAGGACGGAACCCGTTGCCTGAGTCGCCATGGTGATGGCAATGCTGATCAGGTCGGTGGGAAAAGCGGGCCAGACATTGGTTTTGATTTCTGGAACCGCACCGTCCAATTCCGAGGCGATGGCAAGGGACTGGTCGGACGGCACAAGCAGGTCTTTCCCGTCCACATCCCAGCGGACTCCCAAACGGCTGAAAACCAGGCGGATCATTTCGAGGTGTTCCACGCCCGCATTGCGGATGCGGATTTCGCCCCGCGTCACCACCGCCGCCCCGATATAACTCACCACTTCCAGCAGGTCGGGGCCGATGGTGAATTCTCCTCCCCCCAGTTTGGGAACGCCCGTGATATGCAGGGTATTCGAGCCAATCCCCTCTATCTTCGCGCCGAGGACGTTCAAAAACTGGCACACCTCCTGCACATGCGGCTCCGATGCCGCGTTGCGGATTTGCGTTTTGCCTTTGGCAAGCACAGCCGCCATCACCGCGTTCTCGGTGGCGGTGACACTGGCTTCATCCAAAAGAATATCCGCGCCATGCAAACCAGTGGCTTCGAATTCGAAGACACGGTCATAGGTGATTTTTGCGCCCAGCGTCCGCAACGCCAGAATATGGGTATCCAGTCGGCGGCGACCAATCACGTCACCGCCGGGGGGCGGCAGGCGCAAACTGCCCGCGCGCGCCACCACCGGCCCTGCAATCAAAATCGAGGCGCGGATTCGGCGGCACAGATCAGGATCGAGATGCGACGAAACCAATTCCCGCGTGGTGATGCGCCAGGTCGAAGCGTCCAAATCCTCGACCACCGCACCCAGGCTTTCGATCAGATTCCGCATGGCTTGCACGTCGCGGATCTGCGGCACATTCCGCAGGACGACGGGCTCCTCCGTCAACAGGCAGGCGGCAAGCAGGGGCAGCGCCGCATTTTTATTTCCTGAAGGGGTGACCTCACCGTGAAGTGGATGACCACCTTCGATAATGAATTCTTCCATTGAAATCTCCTGATTAAAATTTTTAGAATTGTACACCAGGGGCTTGAGAACATTACAATTCGCTTACGTACAAAAAGCCCATATTAAGCAGACGCAATTGGAATTATAATGAATCCAATGTCAAACATCACATACGTATTCCCTGCGATTCTTGGCTGGTTCGCAGGATGGCTTGTGAACTACCTCGCCGACGTTTTGCCCATCACGCGGCATTTCAGCCAGCCCACATGCCGGCAGTGCGGCGCAGAATTTCAGTGGAAGGAATACCTTCTCTTTCGCCCCTGCCCAAACAGACACCCGCGCCCCATGCGGGTTTGGATTTCCCAAATTGCCATCCTGGCAATGAGCATCTACATCTGGATTACCCCACCGCCCAAAATCGAATTCTTCCCCGGCCTGATTCTGCTGGCTTATCTTGGAACCGTCTTCGTCATCGACCTGGAACACCGCCTCATTTTGCACCCCACCAGCATTTTTGGCGCGCTCTTCGGGCTGGTCATCGGAATCATCGGGCACGGGGTCTCTGCCACCCTGCTCGGCGGACTGGGCGGCTTCGGCATCATGATGACGTTCTATCTCTTTGGCATTCTCTTCACCCGCATCCGCACCCGACGGCTGATTGCCCTGGGACAGGAACCCGATGATGAGGAAGCGCTCGGTTCAGGGGATGTCATTCTGGTAACCATCCTCGGCTTCATCGTCGGCTGGCCCCTGATCTGGCTCTGCCTTTTATACGGCATCCTGCTCGGCGGGCTGGTCAGTCTGACGATTTTTCTCTGGCTGATCGTGAGCGGACGGTACAAGACCGACGCATTGATGACCTTTATCCCTTATGGTCCTTACTTTATTTTTACCACCGGTCTGATCGTTTATTTTCCGAAATTTCTTTCCCTGATCGTGCCGGGCTAGGCACACGCGACCCGCAAAATGAAACTGCTTTTCCACACCCCCGCAAAAACATTATTCCGCGCAAAACGCGCTCAGGCAATGGTGGAATTCATGCTTGTGCTGCCCATTTTGCTTCTTTTACTTTACGGCATCATCGAAGTGGGACGGTTGATCTTCATCTTTGCCTCGGTCGCCAACGCATCACGGCAGGCAGCGCGTTACGGGTCTGCGTCGGGCGAAATCAACAATAAAACCTTCTACCAGGATTGCGATGGAATCCGCGCAGTCGCCAACGAATCTGCCTTTATCATCACCTTCGATGAGATCAACATCACCTATGACCGCGGCATCAACCCGGATGGGACATCGATTCCGATCGAAGGCATAGACCCAGACCCAAGCGTGGATTCATGCCCGATTGAAGTCCCCGTCCGCAACGGTGATCGCATCATTGTCCAGGTCAAAACCATCTACGAGCCAATCGTCACCCTTTTGCCGGTTGACCCGATGGAGGTTGTCTCAGCCAGCGCACGCACCTTCCTGATTTCCATTCCCATTGTGGGCAATGCCCTGCCCACCGGTTTTGCCCCCGAAACCTCCACCCCCTCGCCGTCGCCGACTGCGGCGATAGCGCCCACATTCACCAGCACAGTGACTTCGACCGCCACTTACATTCCTTCCGATCCCAACATCCCCCGCGTCACGCCGGCGAATACGCAACCGCCTCCACCCACATTCACTGTCACCAATACTGCCCTGCCGACCATTCCCCCAACTGCCACAGCCACTGCAATCAGTTGCACAGGGTTAACCGGCGTGTCGCACGGCCCCCTTGTCATCAGAGATGACTTGATCGAAATGAGCATCAACAACCAGACAAAACACACGCTCGTTGCCGCCCAGGTATATCTGGAATGGAATCACGATACGGGGCACGATGGGGCAGACCGCAGTTTACGTCTGAAACAGGCCCGCCTTGAAGCCAAGGCATGGGACGGAGATGTTTGGGGACCATCCGCCTACATTCCCGCCTACTACCCGTTCATTCCTACAGGCGAATCGATCATCCGCTTCAGGTTCCACCAAAGCTACGATATCCCCGATGGAACTGAAAGGATCCTTGTCACCATTGCCAACCCAGGATGCATCAACTATCCGCTGGATTCCAGCCACTAGGCATACCTGAAGTTCAAAGGATTGGAAAGACAAATGCCCCTTAGAAACTCTGTCGCCGGGAGAAATGGACAAAGCCTGATCGAATTTGCGATCACCCTGCCCGTCCTTGTGCTGTTGCTGCTTGGAACGATTGATTTTGGGATGGCAATCTTTTCCTATTCCATGTTGAGAGATTCGGCACAGGAGGGCGCCTTTTATGGCTCCTTCAACCCGGCAAACGCGACCGAGATCGAAAATCGCGCCCGCAATATTTCACCGCGCGCCGAAGATGAAGTATTTTCCTCACCGGTCAGGCTGAGGGATACAAAGAAAATTGGGATCGATGTAAAAATCCTGGGGGCAGCCTGTCAGGGCGCGACCAATGGCGTAGCCAACAGCATTCGGGTGGATGTAACATACAGGTATCCGATCATGATGCCCATCATAGGTCAATTGATTGGCTCCGGCACAATTCCTTTAAGAGGCTCTGCCACAAATATTATCCTTCAACCCTCATGTCCAACAGAACCATGAACCTCTCACTTCCCCATTCACAGCTTCACAAAAAAGGCGAGCGCGGACAGGCGATCATCCTGATCGTTTTTTCCATCATCGGGTTGATTGGTATGACCGCCCTGGCAATCGACGGCGGAAACGCGCTCATCGACCGGCGGCGGACGGAAACCGCCGCATCTGCCGCGGCGCTCACCGCCGCCTTGACCCGCATCAACGGCGGAGACTGGCGCAGTGCGGCGCTTGCCACTGCAAATGCCAACGGGTACCCCAACGACGGCGTCAACAGCATCATCGAAATGAATACTCCGCCGCTCAGCGGCCCCTACGAGGGAAATTCCGAATATATCGAGGTCATCATCACTTCACACCTGGGCACCTATTTCGGCCCAGTGATTGGCATCACAAAAGTTACAAACGTCGCGCGCGCCGTTTCTCAGACAAAACCTTCCGAATACGGCGAAATGTTTAATGGCTACGCGCTAGTCAGTCTTTCACCGACCAGCAAATGTGAAGAGGGACAAAACAGGTCGTTCTGGATCCACAGCGAAGCCACCCTCAGCCTGACAGGGGGAGGAATTTTCATCAATTCCGATAACAAAGAATGCGCCTTCATCCAATTTGGAAGCGGAAGCGTTCGTATCAAGGACACAAGCCCCATCGCGGTGGTTGGCGGGGCAGATATTCAAAAACCAAAGCTAATCACCCCCTACCCCATCCAGACCGGCGCGGTTCCCATCTCCTATCCGCCTGCAATCAAAATGCCCAAAGTCGGCTGCGGATCAAAGATCGCAACCATCGATGAATTAACCGGCACCTCGATGACAGAGGGCAATTGGGATGGCGGAACCGATGAAACTTTCCCCCCCGATGGGATTACCACGCTGGGGAAAGGGACATATTGCATCCGCGGCGATGTGGTCTTTAATGCCGGCACACAATTGCAGGGGCAGGGCGTCCTGTTGATCGTGGAAGATGGAAACCTGCTTATCAAGGGAGGAGCAAGAGTTGCGCTAAGCGCGCCCCAAAGCGGAAGGGAAAAGGGGTTGCTCATCTATATGCCCATTGAAAATCAGGGGCGCATCGCCTTGAACGGGAACGCCGACTCACGCTTTCGTGGCACAATTTTTGCCCCCGGCGCCGACCTCCGTATCAATGGCATGGATTCCAGATATGGCTTCCACAGTCAGATCATCGGGCGCTATATCGAAGTAGATGGACAGGACGATATCCCGGTTTTCTACTCCGACGAGGAGAATTTCGACACGTACAATATGCCTGAGGTATTACTCGTCGAGTGAAAACGGGGACGCATTCTTACAAATCTGTAGTGTGCAAAGCGCCCGCTCAATACCTTTTGCTTGCGCAATGGTATATAATATGTCTATATCACACAAAAAACTGGCGTTTTTTGCGCGCCTTATTCCCCACCCGCATTCATTACAGCCCAATATCACACCAGCCGGTACTTATGTCGGGTTTCTATTTTGTTTCATGCTGTCTAAAATAAATGATTATTATTAAGGACGAGATAAAAATGACATTAAAAGGAGTATTTTCAGCCTTCGAGAAAACCAACCCACTGCGCAGACAAAAGAGACGGAGGCCCCTTGGTCAAAGTCTGGTGGAGGTGGCAATCGCCTTCCCTGTTTTGATCATGCTATTCACCGGCGTGGTGGAATTTGGCTTTATATTGAACTACTACCTTTCCCTGTTGGATGCAACCCGCGAATCTGCCCGCTTTTGGAGCGGCGGAGATCCCTTTCTGACAGACGGCGTGACCACCAACGATGAATTCTACAGACAAGTCGCCATCATGGTCCGTACCGCCCTAGACCCGAGCTATATCTCCGAAACTGATTCTTTCAACACTTCCTATCGCGGACGTAGAATCGTGCTTGACCCAGCGGTGGACGATGTCGTTGTCTCGATATATGGAGCCGACGCCAGCGGCGTGATCGAATGGCGCGATGCCGGCCCCTACCACCTATTCCCCACCGCCGGCGCAGTGCCGGGGAACTACAGTTCGATCTTTACAGACCAGAATGTCGCGGACACCCGGGTAGCCAATGCGCCCAACGCAGGCCTCCTGATGGTCGAAGTACATTATAACTACCACCATGTCCTAAACCTGCCGTGGTTTACCGCTGTTCTGCCCAACCCGCTTCATTTACAGGCATATACCATCATGCCTATGCGCGCAGCAGAACCATTACCATAAAAGATGAATGCCATGTTGAAGAAAATTCGCAAAGCCTCCGAACGCGGACAAGCCATCATCCTGGTCGCCTTTTCGATCGTGGGACTGGTGGCCATCGTCGGGTTAATGGTGGATGGCGGCATCCTGCTCATAGAATATGCGCGCCTCAAGCGCGGCATCGACGCCGCTTCGATTGCCGCCGCCTCGCAATTTCGAAAAAATTTCACCGGCGACGAAATGGAAAGAGCCGGGCGTGAATTTCTGATGTTCAACCAGTCTGACGCTCAAGTTACCATCCACACCTGCAGCTGCCCCCCCAATGATTCGAATTGTCTGGCACATGGCTGGCATTTGGATGAAAGCCTCTGCGCCGCCGCCAACAATGGGGTCTGGCGGAAACTGGTACGCATCACCGCCACCCGTACCGTGAACTTCGGATTTATGCGGATTGTTGGATTCAACAGCACCACCGTCTCAGCCACATCTGTCGGCGAAGCCGCTTCAATCGACATGGTATTAATGATAGACACCTCCGCCTCCATGGCATACGAAACCAAGGACGGAGGAAACCCCCTGCAATCGGACCCTGCCATTGGAAGCAACTACGACACCCAAGATCAGGGCGACAACCCGGATGCCTGCAACAATTTCATGAACGACGCAAACCGCAGATGCGAACCTTTCGGCAAGATAAAGGACGCGGCGGTGAGTTTTGTCGATGAACTGTTCTACCCGTATGACCAGGTGTCTCTGGTAACCACTACCAGCCAGGCAGAAGGCGGCAACCGTGTGGCAACCGATGTGCCGGCGGGAGTTGGATTCATGGATAACCGTACCGACGCCGGCGTTGCAAACACCGAGATTCAGGATACCATCCGTGGGCTGAGAGTCTTCCAACCTGTGCCTTGCACCGACGCCGCCGCCGCAACCAATTTGGGCGGGTGCCTTAATTTCGACGCAAGCAATATTTATCAAGGTTTGGAATGCAAACCCCTGCGCGACACCGGAAATCCGACCACATGCGGCTCCAGTAATATCGGCGGCGGATTATATAAATCGGCGGAACAGTTTCTCCATGCCCGCCAGGATACCTTCTGGGTGGTGATTGCCCTGATCGGCGGTCCTGCCAATGCCACCAACCCGGTGGTGGGCCAGCCCGAAGGCTTATGTCCGGGCTCTCTCAACAATCCCACCTGGAGATGGACTAGCGCCTACGGGGGAGGCTCCGGTTATTGCCGCTGGCGCGATGGCGCGTCGGACGGCGAAGTTGACCGCCATTATTTTACTGTTGATAATACCGACCCGGCCAACCCCATCATCGTTTATCCAGCGAATTATGATACCGACGATTATGCCCGCGACGCCGCAGACTACCTTGCTTCACCCGAACAAGTCGGCGCCACTGTCTTTTCCATCTGCATGGGATCCTACTGTCAGGGATATCCATCTCCCGATCCCTATTCCGCCGAACACCTCGGCCAATATATGGCGCTCAACGCCGGCGATGACGCGACCGCCATTCCCCCTGTCACCGCCAACCATGGGTTGTATTACTACGCTGAAAACCCCGAGGACCTTGCGGGCTCCAACGGCGTCTTCGCCAAAATCGCCGATAATATCTTCACCAGAATTTCCAAGTAGGAAAACAGTAGTAAAATGGGCGCGCGCAAAGGCATGAAAACCGAAATTTAAAGGGTAACGCCATGAAGTATTTTTTCGCCAGATTACGCCAGAAACCGCCGGGCAGTAAAAACGCCCAAGGCATGTTGGAATTTGCCCTTGTGCTGCCGGTACTGCTGATGATGATCATCGGAGTCATTGAGTTTTCGCGCCTGTTGTTCGCGTGGATTATCATCGAAAACTCCACGCGCTTTGGCATTCGCTACGCCATCACGGGCAATCATGATCCCCAATACTGCGTGGACACCAACGACAGGGACCCCGACGAAAGCGGAGTCTTTCAAAACGATGATGGCGACCCCACCACCGGCGCCTGCGTAGGCGAAAACATTAATCAGGAAATCGATACAGCCCGCATTCCCTCCATCGAGGACGAAACGCGGCGCATTATCATCGGATTCTTTTACGACCAGGCCAACGCCGTCGATCATCGCGGCTCGGATTTGACGGAAGCCGATCCGCATTACCTCAATATCACCGTCTGTTCCAACCGGGACGCGCGCTGGTTCGAAGAGCCAGTGCAGGGCAGCAATGTCTATGCGGAATGTCATGACAGCGAAGATCCAGCCGATTCAGGGCAGAGGGTGTTCGTTGCCGCAGACTACAATTTTAATTTCATCGTCCTGCCTGTTTTCAAGATCGAACCGTCGATGATTCACCTGGCCTCCTATCGCCAGGGTTTCGTGGAGCAATTTCGCGGGTCGCGCGCCATAATACCCCGCTGGCAGCCGTCCAACCGACCGCCACCTTCACCTTGACCTACACGCGTACGCCCACGCCCACCCCCAGCGAAACCTATACGCCCAGCCAGACGCCCACAAAGACTCATACCATCACACCGACCAGTTCAAAGACTCCCACCACGACGCCCACTTCCACAAACACGCCCACTATCACCAACACCTTTACCCCATCCAAGACGCCGACGGTTTCGAGGACGCCGACCAATACCAGCACGCCCACCCAGACCAAGACCCCCACCCCCACCCCGGTGCCCAGTTGCGACAACATTGTCATCGATCCTCCGGGTACGGGTAATACAGGCGTGGGCGATATCAACACGGCCTATTTCAGCACCTATATCCGAAACGATAACGTCGCTCCCGCCTACCTGACACAGGCAAGGTTAACCTGGCCAACTGCCAGCGGCAGGAATATAAGGTACTTCATGTTCGATGGAAGTCAATACTACCCCTACTCCGGCAATTGGGGCATCACCACCTCGCCCAGCACCGACAACATCCCATCATCCCTGGCGCTTGGGTTACCCTTATCGCAATTGGAGTTGAGAGGAGGCGAAACGGATCGCTGGCGCGCGCGTTTCAGCGTCAACATTTCGGGAACCTACAGCGTGGAATTGACCTTTAAATTTGCAGATATGGATGTCGAGTGCAACCTGGTTGCCGACAACGTCGTCCGCCCGCCCACTGCCACTCCCACATTCACCCCATCGAACACCCCGACGGTCACGCGCACGCCGACCGTCACCAACACGCCTTCCATCACCAACACGCCTTCCATCACGCCAACTCCCAGCAAGACACGGACGCCGACAAAGACCTTCACCGTCACCAGCACGTCCACCATCACCAATACGCCTTCCGTCACGCCGACGCGGACCCCAACCAACACCCCCACCAACACGCCGAAGGTGACATCGACGTTTACGCCATCCAAGACCAATACAGCCACCTCCACATCGACGAATACGGCAACCAAGACTCCGACGCGGACCCCAACCAACACGCCAGTCTACACGCCGACATTCACGCCAAGCTACACCCCCACGCCGACAGAGACTATCCAGATCGAATAAAATGGCAGAACCGCCAGCCCGAAAACGGCTGGCGGTATTTTTTTACGGTATAATCCCGCCACGATAAAGAAAGGAGGCGCACGAAAAATAAAAGGGAAAGACAGCGCATGGACTTTGAATCCAAACTTCGGAGGTCTTAAAGACTTCCGAAGTTTTAGAACCAAAGTTGACGAGGATGAGGGTTCTC
>CAILWD010000583.1 GCA_903837815.1 uncultured Chloroflexota bacterium
CAACCAAAAGAGGTAAAAATGTTCAAAACACTCAAAACAATTCTGGCGGGAATTCTCGCCGCAGTGATCGTCATCGCCATCGGAGCAAGCGTCTACACTGCGTTTGCCGCGCCTGGCGCCAACATCTTCTCCACGCAGTCACAGACCGTTTCCAATGGAAATGGAAACGGCGGCAATGGCGGAGGGAATGGAAACGGCGGAAACGGCTCTGGGACAGGCACTGGCACATCCGTGCTGGACATCCCCGCTTCCGACCTGAGCGCCGAAGAAGCTGCTTCATTGCTCTTCATGCGCGAAGAGGAAAAACTCGCCCGCGACGTGTACAACGCGCTTTACGCCACCTGGGGACAGCAGTCCTTCTCGAACATTGCTTCCAGCGAGCAGATGCACATGGACGAAATCAAAGTCCTGTTAGATCGCTACGCGCTGACCGATCCCGCGCTGGGCGCTGGTCAATTCACCAACCCTGAACTTCAGGCTTTGTACACCCAACTGGTCGCGCAGGGCAATCTCTCGCTGGCAGACGCTTTGAAAGTGGGCGCGGCTATCGAAGAAATTGACATCCGCGATTTGCAGACCCGCATGTCCCAGACCGATAACGCCGACATCCAGCAGGCGTACACCAACTTGATGAACGGCTCCTACAGCCACCTGAAAGCCTTCACTGGCACATTGCTCAACCAGACGGGCGAAACTTACGCGCCGCAATATTTGACCGCTGAGCAATATCAGACCATCATCACCAGCGCTGTCAGCAATGGACAGGGCAATGGCGGTGGACAAGGTCAGGGTGGCGGACAGGGTCAAGGTGGGCAGGGGCAGGGCGGGCAGGGTACGGCGGCAAGCGGAGCCAATATTGCGGCAGCGACCACCATTCACGGTACAGTCGTCAGCTACGACCAGTTCGGTCTCAGCTTGACCCTCGATGACGGAACCGCGTTCTATGTCCAACTTGGAAACCAGCGCTACAACCAGTCCATTGGGTTTGCACCCGCCGCTGGCGAAGGGGTCACGGTCTACGGCTTCCCTGGTGATCAGGGTGCGTACAGCGCCATCACCGTCACAATGGACTCGACGGGGCAGGTCTATGCCTTCCGCGATGAAATGGGTCGTCCGCTTTGGGCGGGTGGCAATGGCAACGGCAAGGGCGGCGGCGGAAATGGGAATGGTAACGGCGGAGGAACGCACTAAACCAAATGCACTTCGACTACGCTCAGCGCGAAGAATTCGTCCTGAGCGTAGTCGTCCTGAGCGTAGTCGAAGGACACTTACCAGGAGATGACGGTGAAATTTCCAAAGTTTCAACTCTTTCCAAAACGTGGTATCTGGGCGCGCAAACTCACCCAATTTTTGTTCTTTGCGCTGATTGGTTTTATCAGCATTAACCACACCCTCGTCCGAAACGGCGGGGGATTTGACTTTTTATCCAGCGCCTCGCTCCATGCCCTTTGTCCCTTTGGCGGGGTCGAGACGATGGCTCAACTGCTGACCTCGGGCACGCTGATCAAGAAAGTGCGCGACTCGTCGGTCATCCTGCTCGATTTGGTTTTGCTTCTTTCTCTTTTGCTGGGACCTGTTTTCTGCGGCTGGGTCTGCCCGCTGGGAACGATTCAGGAATGGGTCGGCAAACTGGGACGCAAATGGTTCGGCAACAAAATGTACAACCAGTTCATCCCGCATAAACTCGACCGCGCCCTGCGTTATCTCCGCTACGGAGTTTTGGCTTGGGTGCTGTACGTCACCTTCGCCAGCGCCAGCCTTGCCTTTCAAAGTTACGACCCCTACTTTGCCCTCTTCAACTTTTGGACAGGCGAAGTGACCATCACCGCGCTGCTTATTCTCGAAAGTATTTTGCTTCTCAGCCTCTTGGTCGAACGCCCGTGGTGCAAGTATGCCTGTCCCTTTGGAGCCGTACTCGGACTCAGTAACCTGTTTCGCTTTTTCACCATCCGCCGCGAGGCAGGCGCTTGTAAATTCAAAGGCGAAGCCTGTTCCACGCTTTGCCCGATGACTATTGACATCAGTCGCAAGTCGGTTATCCGCGACCATCAATGTATCACCTGCATGGAATGTACATCTGAGGCGTGCTGCCCTGCCAAAGGCGCGGTCTATTTGGGGTTGGGAGGCATGGAATGAGGACTCTTAAACACGAAGGACACAACGTACACAAAGGCATGGAAACAATTTTCCTTCGTGACTCTTTGTGTTTAATCGCTTTTTGAATTGGAGGCATGGAATGAGATTGAACTCAAAAGTTGTGGGAATCATCGTGCTGGTTGTGATGTTTGGCGGAATCTACCTGACGACTGATCTTGGCTGGTGGCAAACCGAAGGCGGCGGACGGGGAGCGGGCAATCACGATGGCGCAAGCGAGTCCCCGCCCGAAGTGACGGTTTTACACGGCTCTGTCAGCAGCAATGACAGGCGTGGGGTGACCATCGTCACCGTCGATGGGCAATCGATCTACGTCGAACTTGGCAATCCCCGCTACAACCGCTCCATTGGATTTGCTCCACAGATTGGTGAGCAAGTCACGGTGCAGGCATTTATCCCAGAAAGCAAAACTTCGTACAGTGGCATCATTGTCACTTTTGACCGCACGGGGCAAGTGTATGTCTTTCGTGATGCATTGGGGCAGCCGTTGTGGTCGGGGAGTAATGCCGAGTGAAAAATCGAGTGTCCGCTAATCTGCGCCAATCAGCGCGAATTGTTTTCAGTTCGCGAAAATTCGTGTGGATTAGTGGACGAACTACCCCGTATCCAAACCCTCTTTCCAACGTCATATAGGATGAGACAACGTGATTTCAGAACAGGAACTACTCGTCCAGGCAGGACAATTCGATACACAGGCGCTGTCTGAGATTTACGATCTCTATAGCCCGCGCCTGTATCGCTACGCCATGCGCCTGCTTGGAGATTCCAGTACAGCGGAAGATTGCGTTTCCGAAACCTTCAGCCGCTTCTTGAAAGCCTTGCAGGCAGGCAAAGGTCCGCGAGACTATTTGCAAGCCTATCTGTTTCGCACAGCGCATAACCTGGTGGTGGATCATTACCGCCGCCACGCGGAGCGTGTCACCGAGGAACTTGACGACGACCTGCCCGAATTGGAAACCACCGAGGAAATCGCCGCCCTGAACCTGAGTCAACGCCGCGTGCGCGAAGCCCTCAGGCAGTTGACCGAAGACCAGCAGCAGGTGGTGGCGCTCAAATTTCTCGAAGGCTGGGAGAACGAAGCCGTCGCAAAGGCTTTGAAAAAACCCGTCGGCGCGGTCAAATCTTTGCAACACCGCGCGCTGGCTCAATTGCAAAAAATTTTGTTGGATGAGGTGTAACAATGGCAACCAATGAACTCGATCCCCGATTGGCTGAATTGCTGGACGAATTGAAACCCGTCCCCAATCGCGATCTTCGCGCCGCCATGCGTGGAAAAAGCAAATTTCTTGCTGAGGCAGTATCTCTGAGTGAAAGCCGGCGTCATACTGGGTGGACGACAATCTTTCAACAAAAGGAGAAATTTGCCATGAACCTCATCGTATCTGTTTTAGTAATTGCAGGCTTATTATTTGGGGGCGGCGCGACTGTCTCTGCCGCGCAGGATGCCCTGCCCGCCGACGCTTTGTATCAAATCAAATTGCTGGCTGAAGAAACGCAGTTGTTTTTCAACACTGACCCTGCCACCGAAGTCGAATTGCTCATGGGACAGGCGCAAACCCGCACCCAGGAAATTGCAGCGTTAAACGAACAAGGCGTCATCCCGCCCGACGCGTTGTTGATCCGCACGCAGGATCGTATTCACCAAGCGCTCGAAGTCACAGCCACGCTGGACGAGACCGAAGTCACCGATACGTTGCTGCAAATCCGTGACCAACTCCAGACCCAGGATAGGTTGTTGGATCAACTGCGGGATGGGAGTTGTGCCGACTGCGAACCTGCCCTCGACCAGACCCGTGACATGCTCCGCGAACAACTGCGGCTGGTGGATGATTGTCTGGCTGACCCCGCGGGCTTTATCCATCGTCACCGCTACCAGAACGGTATGCCGACCCCCGAACCAACCGAAGTCCCTGTGACTGAAGAACCGACAGCAGCCCCAACCGAAGAGCCTGTTGCAACCGAGGAACCTGTCGTCACTGTGGATTCGACCATCGCGGAAGTTCCCGCTATCACCCCGCAGGCCGCCCACACTCCGTCATTGGATGGAACGGGACAGCAAAATGGAAACACGGAACCATCTCAAAAGCAGGATAGAGGCGGCGAACCCCCTGCCGACCCCGGAAACAACGGCGAAGGTAATGGTCAACAAAACGGTGGAAAGCCCTAACCTAACTCTATAAGCTCAAAAAGAGAGCCGCTCGCAAGCGGCTCTCTTTTTATCCATGGAACAACTTTTCTCCCGCCCGTATTGCCACCTTCAAGCGGTTCTCTGCGGGCGTGATTGGGCATGACCACATTTCGTTGTAGGCGCAGTAGGGATTGTAGGCGAGATTGAAATCCACCAGGAAGTGATTCCCCGGCAGCGGTTCAGGCTCGAGATATCTTCCCGCGGGATAGGTCTCGCTCCCTGCCAATGAATCCACAAACGGCAGGAAGAAGCCATGCTCGCTCTGGTAGATGGTCAATTCCGTCTCGACACTATCCACTGTAAATTTGAACTTACCGTACCTTTGATATGTTTGCGTCTTCCCCG
>CAILWD010000584.1 GCA_903837815.1 uncultured Chloroflexota bacterium
CTTGTATTTAATGGCATTCAAGTTACTGATAACTACAAACTGCTTTTCTGCTTCCACAATCCACGCTAAAAATTCACGAAAGAGCGAGAAGGGCGGGTTGGTAATAATGATGTCGGCTTCATCGCGCAAGGCTTTGATCTCCGCGCTTCTAAAGTCGCCGTCGCCTTTCAGGTAATGCCATTCCAGGTCATCCACGTTTACCTTGTGGTCGCCCGTCCTGTCGTAGGTGAGGGTGAAAATCTTTCCGTTCTTCACGGTTTTCACTTCGTCGTAATAGGGGGCGCGGGTCTCGAAGAGCGTGGGCTGGTATCCGCTTTTATATTTTTTGCTCTCCACCGCGTAACTGGTGCTGATGAGTTTCTTCAACCCCAACATCTCAAACTTTTGAGCAAAGTATTTTGTAAAGTTGCTCCATTCGGGGTCGTCACAGGGTAACAGCAAGGTCTTGCCCCGAAACACATCGGGGTCGAATTCCAAATACGCCGTAATTTCCTTCTCGATGTCGGCATACCGGGTATAGAACTCGTCGTTTTTTGCATTTTTGGCGTTTGTTTGATTGCTGTTTGGCATAGATGAATCCAGTCTGGTGATGGTTTTATTCAGCGGGCAGACGGCTTGCGCAAGTCTGCTCACACTCTCTGGTTTTGAAGATTACGCATGTTTTCCAAATTCTTTTTCTTGATACGCATACGAACCTTATACGGATTCCGCTTAAGGAATAGCGCAATATCATTGATCTTCATGCCTGCCAGGTATTTATCTTTGAGCAAAATATCATCTGTTTCATCCCAGGGTTCATAAGCCTTGGGATATTTTTTAAGAAATTCATCCCAGTTTCGCTGCCATTCGGAAGTTTTATTATGAGAATTTGTCTCTGCGACATTTGATTCTGGCCTGTTTTTCCACGGCGAATCCCATGACTGAACCTCGACTTTCCCATCTTCAAGAACTTTTACCACCTCGAATCTGACCTTTCCCGCCTCAACCGCTTTGGCAATTCGTTTTTGTCCTTCGGACAACTGCGCTTTATTATACTTAATGTCGATGATGACCAGTTCCAGATTATCAACCGGGTTGTGGTTATCTCTGAGTTCAGTATAACCGTTGAAAACCACATAATCAACGGGGTCGCCAATGAAATGAGAGTCTGACGGTAAATAAGGAAACCCTTGCAGAAGCGGCGCAAATTGTTCCGCAACCTGACCTTTTATAGTTCGGCGGCTGAATTCAACGCTTTGATGCCGCGCTTTTTCAATTTCATATTGCTGTTTGGCCTTATTGTCCCGGAGTTGAACTTCATAGGTTTTGATAATATTTTCAGTCTTGGTTCTTGCCTCCTGTAGTTCTTGAAACAGGTAAACGAAGGCAATGATGAATACAAAAATCACAAATAGCAATGCGCCAATGACTATGACAAAAAGAAACTCTTGCATGATGGATTTTTTCCTGTGTTTGGCATTCCCACCGCTCGCAGCGCCTGCATGTGGGCTGACTATGGTTTATAGGGCTGTTCCCTTTTTTGCAGGGACATTCCCCGCTGAATGCCTGCAAGGATACAGGAAAAATGTCCAACAGGCAAGGTGCGCGCCCCGCCCCGTCAAATATTCATCTTTTCAAAAACTCAAACGGTGGGCGCTGATTCAGCTTCGTCAGGTTTGCCCCTGTTTCGCCGATGCGCAGGGCGGTCAACGAGCCAGTATCACAGCCGAGGCGCTGAAAATTATCCAACGGCATTCCGAGGAAATACGCCGACGCCAGCTTGATGGGGTCAGCATGGAAAACGACCGCCGCCACATCCTGCGGCTTGTGCTTGTTGGCGATGCGTTCCAGCGCGGCGACAATCCGTGTTTGGGTTTCGAGAAAAGACTCGCCATCGGGAAAGCGAAAACGCGAAGGGGAAAGTTGCACGACCTTCCAGACCTTCATCAAGCGTAGAACTTTCAACGACTTTCCCTGCCACCTGCCGAAATCCACCTCCAGCAAATCAGGCTCGGAGATGATCTCCAACCTGCAAGCGGATGCAATGGGTGCGGCGGTTTCCATCGCCCTGTCCAGCGGGCTGGAGTAAATGGCTTTGAGCGGCACACCCTTGAGCGCTTCGCCCAACGCCTGAGCCTGCTTCTGTCCCTGCTCATTGAGATGGACTCCAGGCAGCCTGCCCGCGAGTTTATGCGTCTTGGTGTACTCGTTTTCGCCGTGACGGATGAGAAGTAATAGTGTCATAATTCGCGCAAGCATACAGGAAAATATCGGCTCATGCAAGGCGGAATTTACGAGGTTAGGGGCAGCGGCGGTTTTCCAACTTTTTCCAACTTTCCCATCCAATCTTAAACCTCCAATCTGAAAGAATGGGAGCATAATTACGGCAAATACAAGGGATGAATAGCCTCCTCAGCCGTCACGCCGCCTCTAC
>CAILWD010000585.1 GCA_903837815.1 uncultured Chloroflexota bacterium
AAGCCGTTTATTCAAGTCCGCTGGAGAGGGCAATCGAGACCGCGACTCCGATTGCATCCGCAAGAAAATTGAAAATCATTCAGGAACCTGATCTGATGGATGCGGACATCGGCAAGTGGCAGGGAAAATCGTGGAAGGTTTTGAGCCTGACGAAAGTTTGGAAGATCGTGCAACACTCCCCATCACGTTTTCGCTTTCCCGATGGCGAGTCGTTCCCTGAAATGCAGACCCGCATTTCGAGCGTGCTTGAACGAATCGTCAAAAACCATAACAAGCACGCTGACGCGATTGTCGTGGTTGTCTTTCACGCTGATCCGATCAAACTGGCGGTATCGCATTTTCTGGGACTGCCGCTCGATCATTTTCAGCGGTTGAGTTGTGACACAGGTTCGCTGACGGCAATCCACGCCAGTGATTCGGGGGCAAATTTAGTGAAGTTGAATCAACGTCCGCCGTTTGAGTTTTTGAAGAAATAATTTTTGAAAAATAAAAAGACTGACAGTCTGAACTGCCAGTCTTTTTATTTCAATCGGTTAGCGTCCACCCCTGCGATAGCCGCCTCCCGTTCCTGTGCCTGTTCCGGTGCCTGTTCCGGTGCCAGTCCCGTCGCATATTCCGGTACCGGTTCCGTCGCATGTACCGTCACAAACTCCAGTGCCAGTACCCGTTCCAATTCCGGTGCCATCACAGGTGCCCGTTCCAGCTCCAGTTCCTGTGCCGCCACTTCCATTACCGCCGGGCCCGCCCATTGCAAGGGCCGCGCTCGATACCGTCAGAGCAACAAGCAGGGCAATCACAAAAGCCAGATAGATTGTTCGTTTCATTTTTTCTCCTTTTATTTCATTGAGTTGATGATGGATAACGTAACTGCGTTCCTTTCGTCTGCGATTAGTTACATCTTATCAATCGTAAGTAAAGGGGTTTTGAAGAAACGATAAAGAAAAAATAAAGGGCTTTTGGAAGAAAAATCCAAAAGCCCATTGCAACTTCATTTCAGTTTACTTCCACAACTTCGCCAACTCGTTCAGCGATTTGTAGTACGGCTCGATACTGGGGATGTAATGCCGCTCTTCCTTTGCGTGCGGACCAATGCCCGTCTGCCCCCAAACGACTGCCTGCCCGCCTGGGGCGAATCTTGCGCTGGTGCCTGGGAGCTTGCGCCCGATTCTGGGTTCTTCGCCCGAAACATTTTTCACGGCTTGAATCAACGCCAACAGCGCGGGGTTTTGTTTATCACACGCCACGCCGTTTTCCATTACGTTCATTCTCAACTCAAGCCCGTTTGCCTCGCAATATTCCCCGACCTTTGACTTTAGACCTTCGACATCATCCTGCGGGATGGGACGAATCTCCACGCCCAAAATTCCCTCGGCGGCGGTGACGTTGTACACGCCCGTCGTACCGACATTGATAAACGGGAACTTCGCCTGAGACTGCCACCCATCGGACGATTTCAGCGTGAGATGTTTGGAGAAGATTTCGCTCAACGCGGAACGCGCCGCAATCAACTTCTCGCTCAGGTCGCCTGTGCCAGCCAAGCCGCTATGACCTTTCGCGCCACGCGCAATCACATCGAAACGCATGACGCCGCGATTCTCAGGGCAGATTTCGCCAAATAACTCTGTCCCTTTTTCGCCTGTCCGCTCGCCTGCGATAAACAAGGCGGGTTCGTAGGGGCGACCCGACGGGTCGCTCCTCACGATCAATCCGCTTGTCCCCCAGTTATAAGGGACGGAATAACGATTGCCCGGGTCCATGGAAAGGTCGCGGAAGTTGGCAGATACGTTTTCAAAGTTGGGGATGTTGCGGTAATTTATCTCCGCCAGCAGGCTGCGGCTGACCAATGAGGGCAGAAGATCGTATTCGATCACGGCAATATCATACTGGATTTCGCCGTTGCTGATCTTCCCAATCGCCTCCTCCTGCGAATTGTAGGTTTGCACAATGACCTTTGTCCCGTATTCCTTCTCGAACTTATCGAGGACGGATTGAGGCATGTAGTCGGGCCAGTTATACAAAACAATCTCTTTTGCGGGCGCTTCGGTTGTGGATGAGGAACTGGATGTTGGCGCGGCGGTACAGGCAAAAAGGAAAACCGTCAGGCTGGCAGCCAGGAATCGACGCAGGATCAACCAAAGGGTGGAGAAGCGACGTTTGCCCAATTTGGAATTCACTCTATTCCCTCCATAAAAGACGCCCAGATATCTTCATAAAGCGGCTTGAGATGCGGGGGAATGGTCATGGTGAATTCCGCATTTTGCAATTGATCGTTATCCGGGAAGATAACCCGGTCACTCAGGATTTCGGGAAGCACCAAAGATTCGATCCCATCAACCGCCATGGGGTAATAGCTCTCGTTGACAATTTGCGCGGCAATTTCGGTCTGGAGGATGAAGTTCAGGAAGAGTTCTGCGCCGCGCGGGTTGTTCGCATCGACCGGGATGACAAAGTGATCCGTCCACAGGATGGCGCCCTCTTGCGGAATGATATATTCGATTGGCTGGCTGGATTCCTGCGCTAGGCTGGCGTCGTATGCCCAGCCAAAGGTGATCTCCACTTCGCCCGATTCAAGCATGGGAACCACGGTTTCTTCCATGTTCGAGATGATGACCGCATTGGGCTTGAGTTCCAGCAACCGGCTGCGAGCCTTTTCAAGTTCGGCGGGGTCTTCCGAGTTTGCAGAGTAGCCCAACGACTTGAGCGCGATGGGGATTAACGAGCGGGGAATGGGCCAGATGCCTACCTTGCCGGCGAAAGCGGGGTCCCAGAGATCGTTCCAACTGGTGATGGGGCGTCCAACCAGATCGGTTCGCGCCATGATGCCGGTTGTGCCCCAATGATAGGGAATGGTGTGCTTGTTGCCTGGGTCGAACGCTAGGTCGCGGAAGTTAGCTGAGACGTACTTGAAATTGGGGATATTGCGGTAATCGAGGGTTTTCAGCAGGTTTTCCTCCAGCAGCGGCTGGATGACTTCCGGCTGCAAGACGACCAGGTCATATTTTTCGCCCGACTGGATGCTCTCAACCGCCTGTTCCTGCGATTCGTAGACTACATACTTGATCGTAATACCGTATTCCTTTGCGAAGGCGTCCATTACAGATTGGGGCATGTAATCCACCCAGTTGTACAAAATCAATTCAGACGGCAGGGGAGGCTCTTTGGGAGCGCAAGCCGCCAGCGATACGGCAAAAATCAGCAACGCCGGCAGGAAGTTCCCTAAAAATGAATGAGTGAAACCGTTTTTTTTCATGTTTCTTTTCCCAAAGCCGGATTTGCCCGGCGGTTTATGAAATACGCGGCGGATGCGCTCCTTTCAATCTGCGAGAATGACAATGATGG
>CAILWD010000586.1 GCA_903837815.1 uncultured Chloroflexota bacterium
ATTTGATAGATTAGGACGTTATGAAGACGCCATTCGTTGTTACGATCAATCGTTGAAAATCGCTCCTGATCATATAAATGCTTTCACATACAAATCTTTCAGTCTTATATGTTTAAATCAATATGAAAAAGCCATTCATTGTTGTGACCGTGCCTTGAAGTACGACCCCGAAAACGCAGACGCATTGGCTAATAAAGCATTGTGCCTTAAAGATTATTTACACCAATATGAGGAGTCCATTTCTTATTGCGATAAGGCGATAAAAATCAACCCGCGCCATGTAAATGCATTAACTTGTAAAGGGAACTGTCTCTACACTTTAAAGTATTATGAAGAATCTATTTCTTGCTACACCAAAGCACTGGAAATTTTTCCCTACCACACGCCAGCTCTGTTTGGTAAAGTTGAGAGTCTTGGTAGTCTTGGGCGTTACGAAGAATGCGTTGAATATTTGCTCTATGCGTTTCAGAAAGACCCAAACAACATAAAGGTATTATATGATTTAAGTATTTTATTTAAAAAATTGGGTTATTATGACGAAGTAGTACTTTGGTGCGACAAAGTATTAGAGATTGCCCCACATGTTGAGGGTGCTTGGTACAACAAAGGTTATAGCCTTGACAATTTAGGTCGTTATGAAGAAGCGATACGTTGTCACGATAAAATGCTGGAAATCAACCCGCAAAATGAAGGTGCTTGGTACAACAAAGGCAATAGTCTTGCCCATCTAGATCGTTACGAAGAAGCAATTCGTTGTTATGACAGGGCTTTGAAAATTGATCCGCGCCATGTAATGTCTTGGCTCAATAAAGGAAGTAGTCTTTACCAATTAGGTCGTTATGCTGAATCTGAGCAAATATACAAGCAATTTATATTCCTTGCACCAGCCGAATATGGTGAGAAGATTAAATTTGCTCGCCAGCGGATAAAAGAAATTGAAAATGCAAATAGGCGCGAAGTAAAAAAACAGCCTTTTGTTGCTAATGTTCAAGCAAATATAAGCTTGCAGAGAAATCGAAACCAAGTTAAAAAAGTACCAAAGAGAGTGCCTACTATTCAGCCACGCAAAAATTTAAACGTTACTCCAAGCAAGAAAAATACGCGTCAAATGGTAATTTTTGGTCTTCTTTTCCTGCTGTTTTGTATCTGCTGTGTTTACGCTTTGCTCGGTTTTGTATGGTTATGGAACAATGGCGACGCAATTTTTCATTCATTAGGCATATAAGCATTGAGATAAATCTCAAAGGTACTTTATGACCACCCTCTCCCTCCCCGCCAACCTTGCATGGCAAATATCCGCCCGTGAAGCGGCGGCGGGGCGCTCTGAATTCATCGAGCCAGTCCACATCTTGATTGGCGTTCTCTCTCTGGAAAAATTCTCGGCGCAGGATGAGGAACTTGCCCCGTCTGACCGCCAATCTTTGCAGGTTGAACAGGACGACATCGCCGAACTTCTGCGCGGTTTTGAACTGGACGAAACCGACTTGCGGCGCGGTCTGCGCGAAGCGTTGGGCATGGGCGAATTCAAACATACTGAAAATGTGATTCACCGCAGCCCCGCCAGCAAACAGGTTTTCAAACGCGCGGGTGCGTTGGCACACTCCGTGTTCGCAAAGGAAGTGACTTGTCTTCATCTTTTTGCGGCGATTCTCGAACAACCTGATTCTGTCATCGCCTCTGTTTTGAAAGCAGAGGGCGTGGCGCTGGAGAATCTCAAAACGCGCGCGCTGAACAAAATCAATCCGCCTGCGGACGGCGAGCCTGTCAAAGTCCATGCTGAAAAAAACAAACAGAATGACCAAGCCGCGCATTATCTCGAACGCTACGGGCGCGACCTGACCCAACTGGCGCGGGATGGGAAACTCGGTCAGGTCATCGGCAGGCGCGGCGAGTTGCTGCAAATCATCCAAACGCTTGCCCGTAGTTCAAAAAATAACCCCGTCCTCGTGGGTGAAGCGGGCGTAGGCAAAACCGCCATTGTCGAAGCGCTGGCAGTCCGCGTTGTGCAAGGCAAGGATACGCAAATTTTGGGCGGCAAGCGCATTATCGAGTTGAACATGGGCGCGTTGGTGGGCG
>CAILWD010000587.1 GCA_903837815.1 uncultured Chloroflexota bacterium
ATTCTCTTGCGGAAGTGTATTCCATCCTGACGACTATACCCGTCTCTCCGAAAATTTCTCCAACTGACGCCCGACAACTTCTTGCAGATAATGTTCTCGATGTTTTTGAGGTTGTCTTTTTGTCTGATGTGGATTATGTGGAGGTCATCGGGCATTTATCGGAACTTGGCATTATGGGCGGAGCGACTTATGACGCTGTCATTTTACGTGCTGCGGAAAACGCAGGCGTTGATTTGGTTGTCACGCTCAACGAAAAGGATTTCCGCCGCGTTTATCCTGGGCTTTCGGACAAAATAATTGCCCCGTAGAAAATCTGGATGAACAGTTTGAAGGTGAAAGGGTTTTGGTAAAATTACCAAAACCCTTTTTGATTTAACATCTCGCTCTGACGGGGGGCTTAGCCCCGTCAGAGCATGACGGAGCCTCATGCAACTCAAAGACCTCTTCATTGACTTTCCCTTTCCCGTCCCTCAAAACATCCCCGATGTGGAAATTACAGGCATTGCCATTGACAGCCGCGCCGTCAAGCCTGGATATTTGTTCGTCGCCATGCGCGGCGGTTCTGCGGACGGACATGCCTACATCCCGAAGGCGCTCGAAAACGGCGCGGCGGCGGTGATTGGCGAAGTAGGTCAGGCTTCCAGCCTGACAAATTATGTCGGGTTGGAAGACCCGCGTCAGGCGCTCACCTGGCTGGCGGCGGCGTTTTACGGTTTCCCTGCCCGCAACCTGACGGTGATCGGCGTTACAGGCACGGACGGCAAAACCACCACCCGCAACCTTCTCTACCAAATCCTTGTCTCTGCAGGGATTCGCGCAGGGATGATTTCCACCGTCAACGCGGTGATTGGCGACGAAGTGCTGGATACGGGATTCCACGTCACCACGCCCGACGCGCACGACGTACAACGCTATCTGGCGCGGATGGTGGAAGCGGGTTTGACTCACGTTGTGCTGGAGACGACATCCCACGGCTGGTCCCAGCATCGGGTGGACGCCTGCGAGTTCGATGTGGCTGTGGTCACGAACATCACGCACGAGCATTTCGACGAGCACGGCAGTTATGAAAATTATCGCGCCGCCAAAGCCCGCCTGTTTTCCAGTCTGGAAATCACGCGCCCCAAGCCGATGGGGAACCCGCGTCTGGCAGTCATCAACCGCGACGACCGTTCGTTTGACTTTCTCGACAGTTTTGTCAAAACCCCAAAGGTGAGTTACGGCTTGGGTGCCGAATCAGATGTCAGGGCGGAGGATGTGAAATATAGCTCGTCGGGGATTAAATTCACAGCGTCCACAAAAGATTTTCGCGTAGCCACATCAAGCAATCTGGTCGGGGAATACAACGTCTCGAACTGCCTCGCTGCATTAACTGCCGCCATCTACGGTCTGGGCATTGACCCCGATACCGCCGCGCGTGGAATCGCTTCGCTGGACGGAATCCCAGGCAGAATGCAAACCATCGACCTCGGACAAAACTTCACCGCCGTCGTGGACTTTGCCCACACACCCAACGCTTTGAAGGTGACTTTGGAGGCTGCCAGGAAAATGACCACGGGACGGGTGATTTCTGTGTTTGGCTCGGCGGGCTTGCGAGATAAAGAAAAGCGCCACATGATGGCGGAGATTTCCGCTGAACTGGCTGATCTCTCGGTGTTGACTGCCGAAGACCCGCGCACCGAATCTCTGGATGGAATTTTGGAGGAAATGGCGGCAGGCGCCAGGTCAAAGGGCGGAGTGGAAGGGGAGACCTTTTGGCGAGTCCCAGACCGAGGCGAGGCAATCCGCTTTGCGTTGCGGCTGGCGCGGGAGGGCGATATTGTTCTTTCGTGCGGAAAAGGTCACGAGCAATCCATGTGCTTTGGCAAAACCGAATACCTGTGGGATGACCGCACCGCCATGCGTGCCGCGCTTGCCGAGTTTTTGGGAATCGACGGCGAAAAAATGCCCTACCTCCCTTCGCAAGACAAGAGCGAAGCGGAGTGGTTGAAGGGGTGAATCGTGCTGAGCGAAGTCGAAGCACGGTAATAAAAAATGCCCTTCGACTGCGCTCAGGGCGAATGGAAAAGAATGATTCATTATTTGCACCGAGAGCAAACCATCCCTGCGCCCATCGAGGTGGTGTGGGATTATTTTTCAGAGCCGAAGAATTTGAACGCCATCACCCCGCCCGACATGAATTTTGAAATCATTGCAGGCGGTGATGTAAAAATGTACGAAGGGCAAATCATCGAGTACCGCGTGGAGTTCATTCGCGGCCTCAAATCGTTGTGGCTGACTGAGATCGCCCACGTCCGCGATTTGCAATATTTTGTGGATGAACAGCGCGTGGGTCCGTACCGCTTTTGGTATCACGAACACCGCTTCGAGAAATGCGC
>CAILWD010000588.1 GCA_903837815.1 uncultured Chloroflexota bacterium
GATAAATTCGCTCAGTGCATATAAATCTAATGGATAAGGAAAATATACTTGTGCCAGCAGGTGAATTTACAATGGGTGCTGATGCGGTAATGATGGACGATGCAATAGCAAGATGCCAAAAACAGTCAGCATATGAAGATTGCGAAACGACATACAAAGAAAATGCCTCTCTTCGCTCGGTGTTTTTAGAGATGTATTATATTGATAAATATGAAGTAACTAATGCAGAATATCAAAAGTGCGTATCTAGCCAAAATTGCAGTATGCCAAAAGACACAAAACTTGGCGCAATTAATTACTTTGGCAACACAAAATATGCTGCATATCCAGTGATCTGGGTGACAAGAGAACAGGCAAAACAGTATTGTGCTTCGCGCAATGCGTACTTGCCCAGTGCTGCGGAATGGGAAAAGGCAGCTCGCGGCACGGATCGGAGAGTTTATCCTTGGGGCAATGAAGCAAATTTGGATTCAAGAGTAAATGGACGTGGAAGTAACGATGGATTTCCATATACTGCACCCGTAGGTAGTTTTTCGTTGGGAGTAAGCCCATATGGCGCTTTTGATATGGCTGGAAATGTTAGTGAGTATGTAGATGAGAGTGTTTCGATAACTTACTTTGTCTATCGGGACAACGCTACCAACATATATACATATGATATGACAAGAGGTGGTAGTTATTATGAGTTTGAGGGTGTACTAAAAACATATGAAATTGGAAGCGGTTTTGGTTGGATTAATACTGGCTTCCGTTGCGCACGTGATGCAACCCCCTAGTCCGCTTTGAGCGGACTTCGTAACCATAGCCCCGACGTTCACGTCGGGGTGGGGCAAAGGCGGCGACCAAATCCCCTCGAAGCAGAACCATCCCCCAGACTTCCGATTTCTTGGAGAAATCGGAAGTCTTATTTCTTCCCCCAGAGTACAATAGGGGACATGCAAAAATACCTCCCCATCCTCCGCACCCGCCGAGAGCGGCGACTTGAAAAACAACGAAAAGCTTCGGGTCGCGCGCGCGGCGCATTGCTTGGCTTTGGGATGGTCTTTTCGCTCGTCCTCGCCGCGCTGATTTTGCTGGGCGCCTTCGCCTACGCCGACATCACCCGCGACCTGCCCTCGGTGGAAATCCTGCCGCGCTTGCTCAACCCGCCCGACGGACTTCTCCTCCAGCCCACACGCATCTACGACCGCACGGGGCTTCATCCGCTTTTCACCTTTTCATCCGCTCCCGATGCGTCCCGCCGCTACATCCCCATCAACGAACAGAACCCGCAGCACATCCCCACCAGCCTGGTCAATGCCGTGCTTGCCGTTGCCGACCCGCGCTTTTGGTCGCACTCGGGGTACACCCCGCAAAAGCTCGACGACCCGAACGCGCACCCGACCATCGCGCAAAAACTGGTCAGCGACTTGATTCTCTACAACGAAGAGCCGTCCCTGCGACGCGCCGTCCGCGAGCGGATTCTCGCCGCGCAGATCACCGCCCAGTTCGGTCGCGGACAAATCATCGAGTGGTATCTCAACAGCGCCCACTTCGGCAGGTACGCCTTTGGCGCCGATGCCGCCGCCCAGCTTTACTTCGGCAAATCCGCCGACCAGCTCACGCCCGCCGAGTCCGCGATTTTGGCGGCAGCCAGCGAAACGCCCGCCCTCAATCCGTTGGACGCTCCGCAGGTGGCGACCCAGCGCGGGCGCGAAGTGCTTCACATGATGAATGGATTCAAATTTTTGAGCGACGAAGCGCTGGGATTGGCTCTGGCTGAGAATCCCATCTTCGCCGACTCGACTCCGCCCCAGCCTGATACTGCTTTCGTCAACCTTGTCCTCGTCCAAGCCGAGACTCAAATCCCGCGTGACCGAATCGAGCGCGGCGGATTGAACGTCATCACCACGCTGGATTTCGACTTGCAGACTCAAGCCGCCTGCGCAACCGAAGTCTATGCCGCGCGGATGGCGGGTCTGCCCGAACCCAAAGCTGATTGCCCCTCGGCGCGACTCCTGCCTTCGCTTCCGCCCGCCGTCACCTTGGCGGATTCGTCTGCGAGCGCGTTGATCCTCGACCCGAAAACGGGACAGGTGCTGGCGCTGGTCGGCGAGACAGTTCAAGGCGTGGAAACGCCTCTCGTGACCGCGCACCAGCCTGGGTCGAGTCTCGACGCCTTTGTCTATCTGACAGGATTCACCCGAGGCTTGAGTCCAGCCTCCTTA
>CAILWD010000589.1 GCA_903837815.1 uncultured Chloroflexota bacterium
ATCTAATCTACGAAACTGGTCAACCGTATAGACCTGGTTGCTGTCCCGCAGATCGTTCGATCCAATGTGCAGGAGGATGATGTCGGGCTGGTAGGTTTCGAGCCAGCCCTCGGCGGCAATGGCTTCCCGCAGGTTGTGGATCCGCCAGCCCGGGTGTCCCTCGTTGTCTGGGTCGGTGAGAGATTCTTCCCCGCTTTTTTGCGAGCCGACAAAATCGAATTGAATCCCTTTGCTTTCCAGCAAAGCCCCAAGCAAGTTACGATATCCGCCGTAACTGGGGATTCCTTCGCCATAGGTGATGGAATCCCCCATCGGCATGATTCTAATTGGGCGGCAGGACGTGGAGGAGACAATAGTCGCAGCAACTGGAGACGTTGGCAGCGCGGAAGGTTCAACTCGCATAGGGGGCGGAACCGTCGGAGATGGAAGTGAATGCGGCTCAGGGCCGGTGCCCCCCATCGGAATTTGAATCATGCTTTGGGCACAGGCTGTCAGAAAAATCATCAGGGCAATGGAAATGATGGCTCGATTCATTTTCAGGGTTTGGGAACTCTATTTTTGAAGACTCGGCGGCGGAGTCCCGCGCCACATCTCGATGCGGCGAAAGGCTTCGACGTACCCCATGCGATAAAATCCCGGTAAATGCGGATCGCTGATCTGAATATTCTCCACCTGCGTATCGAGGCGCGGATACTGGTGGTGCAGGTGCGAAAGCAGGGCATACGCCACTGTTGCCGGGTCGCCCGCTTCGGTCTTGAAGGCAAAGCGGGTGAGTAGAAACTTCTGGCGCTGGTACACCAGCCACCCGCGGCTGCCGTCTGCCAAAGTCAGGTACAGCCCCGAAACTTCGAAGGCATTTGCCAGCGACTCGGATTGGTTCGTCCAGGGCTGCGTGCCGCGATCCCAGCCGACGAGGGTCAAGGCGTCGTGGCGTTCGAGGCGACGGGCATCTGCAACTACGGGGTCAACGGCGGAGGTCAGCGGGGAGCGGCGCAGGACGAGCAGTTCTCCGACTTCGTAAAAGCCAAGTTTCAAAAAGAGTTGATGGGCAGGCGTGTTGTGCTTGATGACTTCGAGCATGAAAAAATGAATGTGCAGGCCTTCTGCATTTCGCATCAGGCTTTCCATTAAAAGTTGCCCCACCCCATGACGCCGCGTGTTGGGGATCACGCCCAGGCGTGTAATCCACGCCCGACCTTCGCGAAGCCCCAGCATGTTGACGCCGAGCATTTCCCCATCTTCGGTTTGGGCAACCCGCGAATGTTCGCGGCTGACGTCGTAGGTCTTGATGTATTCGCCAAGCCGCGCCGCGTTCATCGGCATGGGGACGAGATAATCCACGCGGGTCTGGTTATAGATGGCGGCGAGTTGCTCGTCGGTAAAATGGCTGACTGGAATCAGTTTGACAGCATTGGCAGATTCAACTGACGACATTTATGAGGCTTTCAGATAGGAATCGATTTCGGCAAGAAACTCGCCGACCTTGATGATTGGCTTGCAGATGTAACCGTCGAAGCCGTAACTCTCGACCATCTTTTTGGCGGTCTCTTCGGGCCAGGCGGTGACGGCGACAATGGGCGTGGAATCCAAAACGGGCTCGGCGCGCAGCCAGCCCGCAAGGGTTTGCCCGTCATAATCGGGCAGACCGAGGTCGAGCAAAATCAAATCGGGGATGTATTCGAGCGCAAGACTCAACCCCGTCTCGGCGTCGGGCGCGTGGACAATCTCATAACCGCGTCCCGATAATGCCTTGCGTACAAGTTCCACATTGTCGGGAATATCTTCAACCAGCAGGATTTTTATCATGCTGAAATTGTATCACCGCCCGCCTGTCTTTTTTACTAGACCGGGAATCAGCATCGGCGTGGATTTTTGGTAACGGGCATACGCTTCGCCAAATTCGCGCAGGAGTTTGCGCTCCTCGAAGTATGTGCCAATCAAGATGTAAAGCGTGGAGCCGATGTACACCGTCAGCGAGTTTTGCGAGACGCTCGGAGAGAGCCACAGAAAAAGCAGGCTGAACGTGTACAACGGATGACGTACCACCTTGTATAACCCGTGAGCGACCAATGCGCCCGCTTCCCCCTTCTCGAACAACTGTCGCAAGCCGATGAAGGAAAGCGCGTCCGTTTGCAGGAAGGCGACCAGCAGCAGGATGATCGAAAGCAATTGCCCGCCGAACATGACCAAATTCCAGGGGGATGGAATTTCATACACCTGTTGATTGGGCAGGGTCGCCATCAGATATAGAATGGGCAGGAAGCTAATTCCAGCAAAGATGTTGTAAGCAAGGCGGTAAAAATCCATGCCGCCGAATTTGAGGGGAAGCAGGCCTTTCGCCAAATGAGAAGCAAGGAAGGAATGAACCACGCCCCAAATCGTCAGCGCCAGTAGAAGAATGAAAATGCTCATGAAGTTTGTCCTTTAAGCAGTAGTGACGACTCGAAGTCGTCACTACCTTACATCATCTTACGTCATTGCAAACGAGCGACGCAATCCCCCTTTAATTGGAGATTGCGTCGGGCAAAAACCGCCCTCGCACTGACAAACTATTCCGCGCCAAAGGCGGGCAGTTCAAAAGTTTCGCCGCCCGATTCAACGATGTAATACGGCATCCATGCCACGCCGAAATAGTTGAGGAAAATATCCGTCTTCTTCGGCTTGACCGAGACTTCGGTAATCTCGTTCACCGCCCTGCCCCAGTAATCGTTGATTTCATCCACGATCTGTTCGCGCTGGCGCTGTAGTTCGGCGAGGTCTTTTTTGAATTGGGCAATCGCACTGACGGATTCCTGCACATCTTCCTTTGCATTTTGCGCCATGCGATATTTTGAAACCGAAGTGGAGAGACTCTTCTTGCGGCCAATTCCAAACATGCCTGCGAGTGTTTCCGCGCCGCTGAGTCCTGTTTCGATGTTGCGGTTGCGGAGGTCTTCCTCGTCCTGGCGCAGTTCGCGCTCTTCCTTCAATAACTTATCTTCGACGCTCTTGATTTTCTTATCCAGCGCGGCGGCTTTCTTGGCGATTTCCGCATCGCGGGCATCACGCGCGGCATCGGCGCAGGTCTTCATAAATTCGGCTTGGGTGACATCAGGTCCCGCAAAGATTTTCAACGCGACATTCGCCCGCGCCGTGACTTCGGTATTGCGGAACAACCAATCGTTGAAGTCTTTTTCCAGCGACTTCATTAACTTCGAATCATTCAACGGGGCTTCCATGCCAGAGAAGCGCGCGCCGGGGGCGGACATGGTTTCCACTTTGTCGAGCGAGCCGCCGAAGGGGAATTCGTCCCAGCGGACGACTCCGCGGCGGTCAAGAGTCTCTACCAACGCGGCTTTGGTGATTTCGCTGTCCACGCCGTATTTGCGGTCGAGGATTCGAATCTGCGCGGCGGCAAGCAAAGTGGGACGATATAAAATTGCCTGAATCCCTGCCTGGGCGGGCATGGATTTCTTCGCAGACTGGAAGGCTTCGGGAAGTGAGTTGTTTTGCGGCAGGAAGTATTCGCGAATGCCAGCGGGAAGGGTGGGTTTGGTAGATGAACCATTTACGGTTTGCGATTTGCGATTTGCGATTGGAGGTTGGATATTGGTAATTGGTGATTGGTGGTTGGTAACTGCCTCATTGGTCACTGGCGTTTGCTTACTGGGGATCGAAACGGGTTGCAACGCCTCCACAGATGGCTTGCTCACTGATGACCGATCACTGGTTACCGATACCTGTTCACTCGCTCCGACCAACGCATTCAACGGGCGAATCTGATTCCGCGTCAGCGGTCCTGCGAGGAAGTTCATCGCCCAGCGGGTTTGCAAGAGGATGGGTTTCTTTTCGTGGACGTTGTTCATGACGAAGACGCGCTTGCCGAGCGATGAGATGAGTTTGTCCATCTCGGCGCGGGAGAATCCACCCGCGAGGCTTTCGAGTCCGTCGAGCAGGCGGTTCTTGTCACGCTCGGTTTGCAGTTTGCCGATGAACCACGTGCCTGTGTTCGAGAGCGCTTTGTAATCCATATCCACTGGATTTTGAGTCGCGAGCAGCAATCCCAAGCCAAAGGCGCGCGCCTGTTTGAGCATTCGCAGCAGCGGCTGTTTGGACGGCGGGTTGGCGGTGGGCGGCAGGTAGCCGTAGATTTCATCCATGTAAAGCATGGCGCGCAGGGCATTGGTGCCTTTTTGAGTCCTCATCCACGTTTCGACGGCGGAGAGCAGCAGGGTGGTGAAGAACATCCGCTCGCCATCAGAGAGGTGCGCGAGATAGAAAATGCTGTGACGCGGTTGACCTTCGGGCGTGTAGAGCAGTGACGCGACGTCTAGCGAATCGCCTTCGCGCCAGGTCTCGAACGCGGGCGCGGCGAGGATGTTGTTGAGAATCATCGCCAGTTCCATGCGGTCTTTGGGCGGGAAGAACGTATCCACGGGGAAGGCGCCGAGTTTGTCGAAGGGTGGCGTTTGCGTTTGCAGGATGAGTTCGGTCAGGTCGAGGTCTTGACCTTGGCTCCAATGCGCTTCGAAGATGTTGGCGAGCAAAATGTGTTCGCGCGAGCGGATGGGGTCGAGG
>CAILWD010000590.1 GCA_903837815.1 uncultured Chloroflexota bacterium
CGGGGAAATTGCGACGCGCTCCGACGGTCACATTGACCACGTGGCGTTGAATGTGCTGGACATCGAACAAGCCTACGCGGAAATCAAAGCGGCGGGGATCGAAATTCTGGAAGACAACGCCCCCGTCTATTTGCCCTTCTGGAAAAACGGAGTAAGGTATTTCACCGTGCGCGGTCCCGACGGCGAAAAGGTCGAGTTCAACCAAATTCTGAAGTAATTACCCCTGTTCTTTCGGGGGCTAAGCCCCCACAAAAGCCTGAGGCTAAAACACGCTATTCAACGCATCCACAAATGTCTCGACCATCTTCTCGATGTTGATTTCCTCCGAGACGATGCGGAAAGATTCCTTTCCCATCTCCCGCAAACGCGCCCTGTCAAACAGGGCGTTTTTCATTGCAGAAACCAACGCGCCATAATCTTCGGGTTGAATCTGCCAGCCATTGCCTTCGCGGACAAGGTCATCCTGCGTGCCATCACCCTTCGCCACGATCACGGGCAGACCGTAACTCATCGCTTCCTGGACGGCGAGTCCGCCCGTGCCGGGCAATACGAACAAGTCCGCTTGCTCGAAGTAGAGCTTGAGTTCCGCGCCATGCTTCGCGCCGATAAATTCTGCCGAAGGGTAGATTTCCCTTGCCAGAGATTCCAATGCGGCGCGTTCGGGTCCATCGCCAACAACCAACAATCGCGGCTTGGATTCCATTTCGGCGCAAGCCTTCAGCAGCGAGTCAACCCGTTTTCTTGCCTGCAATCTTCCGACAAACAAGAGGGTTTCACGGTCTGTGGTTAACGGTCTATCGTCTGGCTTTTGCTCTGGCTTCGCCGACACTGAATTACGCGCCACAAAAATCTTTTCACGCGGAAAGCCGAGAGCGGCGTATTCATCTGCGCCGCGCTGACTGTAGGAAATCATCGCGTCGAATTGGCGGATGAACCGTGACCTCACCCCTGCCCCTCTCCTGAGAGGAGAGGGGGAACCAAGCCCCCAGCCAATGACCTTTCTCCCGCGTTTGTGCATCCAGCGGACGGCGGCGGGCGTGGATAAATAACGCGGGTTGGCTTCCACAATCAGCGCGCCGGGATTTGTTTCTTCGAGCCAGTCGATAAATCCGCGCTGGTAGCAAAAATAGAAAGCGCCTGAAAAAATATGCAGGTTGCGGGCGGGGCGGTAATTGGCGAGTGGTAATTGGCTTCCGTCTTTGACCATTTCCACAGGTCGCGCCTGACCTGCGAAGAGGCTCATGCTTTCGCAGGATTGCGCGAGCAAGTCAAAGAACGGGACGCGGTACGACGGCAGGACGCGTTGCTGCACGCCGAGTTTGTGGGGAAAAGTTTTCATGGAAGGGGTTCACACCTTGAATAAATCAAAGCAACTTCGTCTTGATATTGCTCGCACCACGCGCTTGAATTTTTCACGGCTTCAACCAGCGCGGGCTGCGTGCGGGCGAGGAACAGCAGGTTCACGCCTTCGGCTTTGAGTTTGTCCTCCCAGCCGTCGCCAGCCGCCTGTACGAAAAGATAATCATGCGCCTGCTCTGCCGTGTAGATGACTTGAATCCGTGTGTCCATTGCAACGGGGCGCGACGGCACAGCATGAATCAGATAACTGCCGAAGACCACATCGTTCCACATTGGGGCGGGGAGTTCGGGATGCTGATTCAACCAGCCGGCGGCGGCAACAGGAGTTGTAACAGAATCAAGCGCGGGCGGGGATTCCTTCCACCAACTTTCGCGCAAGCCGGGCAGCAGAGCCAGCGGCATCAGCAGGAAGAGAAA
>CAILWD010000591.1 GCA_903837815.1 uncultured Chloroflexota bacterium
CGGTGGTGATCGACACGCTGGCGCTCCCCGACGAGACTCTGGGACTGCGTGAGTTTGTCGAACATGACGTGGGCGTGCAGGTGCGGTAGGTGGTCAACACCCATTACCATGCCGACCACACCTGGGGCAATTGCTTTTTCCCGGGCGCGACCATTGTTTCACACGCCCGGTGTCGAGAATATCTGACCGAGTATGGAGCCCCTTCGCTGGAGACCGCGCGCAGGCAAAACCCCAGCCTGAAACAGGTGCGCATTGTCCTGCCGCACATGACCTTCGAGAGCGGCGAATTGACTTTGCGCGTCGGCAAGAAGAACCTGATCCTGTCGCAGGCATTCGGTCATAGCAGTGATGGGATTTCGGTGCTGGTGGAAGAGGACCGCGTCCTTTTTGCGGGTGACGCGTTCATGCCCCTGCCCTACGTGGTGGACGGCGACATCGACGACATGCTGACATCGGTCAAGAAAATTGGGCGGCTGGGATTGGAGAACATCATCCAGGGACACGGCGATATCATCCTGCGCGGCGAGATCGATGCGGCGGTGAAGGAAAACCTGAACTACCTCAACAATATCAAGAAGCTGGTCAAAGCGGCCGGCAAGCGCAAGAATGCGGAAGAATACCTGGAAGAGATCACAATCGAAAGCTGTGGCAAGAGCCGCGTCCACCTCGGCGGGCTGGCGGAAACCCTGCACCGACGCAACCTGCGCTCCCTGCACCAGAAAATGAATGGCAAATAATCTGCCAGAATGGGCTTCCAACTTTTTGACCAATTGGTTTCCAAAACATACGGCTTCAACATAAAAAACGGATGACGCGGGCGCGAGCATGAACATCACCTCCCGCTTCGATTATTTTGTCGAAACTCATCCCGACAAAGCGGCATTTATCTTCTTTCAGGCGGGTGACTGGCAGACGATCACCTACCGTCAACTTGCAGATTCGACCGAGCGATTTATTCCGGGACTTCAAGCCTGTGGCGTCACCCCCGGCATGACCTCTGCCCTGCTGACCCCGCCCTCGGCTGATTTCTTTGCCCTGGCTTTTGCCCTGCTGAAAGTGGGCGTCGTCCCCGTCATCCTCGACCCTGCGATTGGGTTGAAAAAAGTCGGCGAATGTCTCAACGACGCTACGCCTGATATTTTTATTGGAAACATGCTCGCTCACTTTCTACGTAAAACTTTTGGCTGGGGCAGGAACTCTATAAAATACAACCTAAGCATTGAGTCTGTCAAAAGTCGAAGGCGCCGCCCTGAGCGCGTCGAAGGGTCAAAAGTCAAAGATCCAATTACTAATTACCAATCTCCCCTGACCAATTCCGCAGCAATCATCTACACCAGCGGAAGTACGGGCACACCCAAAGGCGTGGTTTTCACGCACGAGAATTTATCTGCCCAACTCGATATGCTGGTCGAGACTTTCGGCATTGCGCCCGATGAAATTGACCTGCCCGCCTTTCCGCTCTACGCGCTGATTGATGTCCTGCTCGGTGTGACTTCGGTCATCCCCGATATTTCGTTTCCCGTTCCCGGCAAAACCGACCCTGCGAAGGTGGTTCAGGCAATTCAGCGCTTCGGCGTGACGAATATGTTTGCCTCGCCGGTGGTGTTGGATATTCTCTCGAAGTGTGGAATTTCCACTGCAATCGAACTTCCCAGCCTCAAGCGGATCATCACGGCGGGCGCGCCAGCAACCATCGAATTACAGGAAAACTTTAGAAAACTACTGGACGACAAAACCGACCTCTTCGGCATTTACGGCGCGACGGAGGTTTTGCCGATTGCAAAGGTGGAGAGCCGCGAGGTATTTGAGTTGAAGGAAAAATCCGCAAAAGGCGCGGGCGTGTGTTTGGGTAAGCCTGTGGACGGGACGAAGGTGAGGATCATTGGAATCAGCGAATCAGCGATTCAGCGCTGGGACGACTCGCTCGAAGTGAAACCAAATATCGTTGGGGAGATCACCGTTCAGGGCGGGGCGGTGACGGAACGGTACATTGTAAGAGAAGAAGCCAATCGGCTGTCAAAAATCCAGCACGAAGACGGAATCATCCATCGCATGGGCGATGTGGGATACTTCGACGAAGAAGGGCGGCTGTGGTATTGCGGACGAAAATCGCACCGCGTGATCACGAAGGACGGCACGATGTTCACCGAACAAATCGAAGGGATTTTCAACGTCCATCCGCTTGTCTTTCGCACAGCATTGGTCGGCGTGAACGGCGCCCCAGTGTTGTGGGTTGAACTGAAAAAGGGAATCCGCGCAAATAAGGATAAAATCAAAAGTGAGTTGATTGATTTGGCAAAAGGCCATCCGCAGGCTTCCAAAATACAGGGCTTTCTTTTCATGAAAAAATTTCCCACCGACGTGCGGCACAACTCAAAAATCATCCGCGAGAAATTAACCGCAAAGACCGCGAAGTACGCAAAGAAAAACTCTTGGAAGTTCTTCGCGCTCTTTGCGCGCTTAGCGGTTCAAAAGGGTTAGGCATGAAGGCGCTTGTTACTGGAGCAACTGGTTTTCTCGGCGGAGCGCTCACCTGCCGACTTCAAATCATGGGGTGGGATGTGACCGCGCTTGGGCGCAACCCGCTGCGATTGAACGAGTTGGAAGACGAGGGCATTCGTCCACTGCGGGCAGACATCACAAAAAAGGATGACCTGCTTGCCGCGTGCAAAAATCAGGAGGTGGTTTTTCATTGCGCCGCCCTGCCTTCGCCCTGGGGAAATTATGAAAAGTTCTATCAAGCCAACGTCATCGGTACGCGCAACGTGGTGCAGGCTTGTTTGGAAAACGGCGTGAAGCGGATGGTGCATGTTTCCACGCCGAGTATTTATTTTAGTTATCGCTCCCATTTGAATGTGAAAGAAAACGACCCCCTGCCCGAACCGGTCAGCGCGTACGCCGCCACCAAAATTCTCGCCGAAGAGGAAGTGGACAAAGGCTTTGCCGCTGGACTGGGTGTGGTTTCGATTCGTCCGCGCGCGCTGTTTGGTGAGGGGGATACGGTCATCTTTCCGCGCCTGCTCTCGCGCTTGAAATCGGGTCGGCTGCCCATTTTGGGCGACGGAGAAAATATCGTTGACCTGACCTACATCCAAAACGTGGTGGACGCGCTTTTGCTGTGTGCTGAGTCACCTGAAAATACGCTTGGTAAAAAGTACAACATCTCGAACGGTGAGCCTGTCAAAATTTGGGAGTTGGTCAATCGCATTCGCGACGAACTGAGTCTGCCGCATCCCACGCGCAGAATTTCATATAAGACTGCGGACGCTGCCGCCGCCGCAATTGAGTTTGTTTACTCGCTGATTCCGTACAGCCCCGAACCGCCGCTGACCAGACTGACTGTCAGCATGTTGGCGCATAGCACCACTCTGGATATTTCTGCGGCGAGGAATGAGCTTGGTTATCAACCCAAAGTCTCGGTGGCGGAAGGCGTGGAGCGGTTTTTGAAATGGTGGAAGGAAAAGAATTAACCACGAAGGGTCACAAAGGGTCACGAAGTTTTTTTGCTTTTTCCTTTGTGTTCCTTCGTGACACTTTGTGGTGAAAAAAATGAAAATCAACATCCTTCACGCGGGTTACTGCACTGCCCCCGAACACATCGCCATCCACGGCGGACGCTGGCGGACGATTCGCTTCCCCGCCATGTTTGCGCTGTTTCGTCACCCGAAATTCGGCGCGATGCTTTTCGATACGGGCTATTCTTATCGCTTCTTCGACGAGACAAAGCGCTTCCCCAAGCGGATTTATCGCTGGCTAACTCCTGTCACACTGCGCGAAGAAGAACTGGCGGTCAACCAACTTTCGACCTTCGACCTTCAACCCCGCGACATTTCCCACATCTTCATTTCCCACTTTCACGCCGACCATATCACCGCCCTGCCTGATTTCCCTGCGGCGCGATTTGTGTACCTGCCTCATGCCTTCAGTCGCCTGCGCGGCCCTTCGACACGCTCAGGGCAAGCCTCCTCCGAAGATTTGAAACACGCCTTCCTACGCGGACTGATTCCGACGGATTTTGATTCCCGTTCGCAAGAGGTGGACATCAACAAAACGATTTTGCTCTCGGAGGAATACGCGCCATTCAAGACAGGTTACGATTTGCTCGGCGATGAATCGCTCATCGGTGTGGAGTTGCCTGGCCATGCTTTTGGACAAATGGGATTGTTTGCCCGCGATGAAAGCGATAAACTTTTCTTCTTCGTGGCGGACGCCGCCTGGCTGAAACAATCCATCGTCGAGAATCGTCCGCCGCACAAGGTGGCGAATTTCCTGTTCCCCGACCCCGAAGCCTATCGAAAAACGTTGAAAGATTTGCAGACCTTTTATTTCACCCATCCCGAAACGCATGTCATCCCGTCGCATTGCGAAGAGACGATCTCAAAATTTGCTGTAGGGGCGACCCGCCTATCCTAACCATGACTTCCGAAAACCCTGTCGGGTCGCCCCTGCTTTTTACCAAAGAGAACATCCACACCCTGCCCTTCCCTCAAACGGAAGACGGGGACTATGCCCGCCGCTATCTCATCCCTTTAATGACAGACGACCCGCAGAAGTACATCCGCAACGTGCATAACACACAGTTGATGGCGGTCAAGGTCGGTGAGACGGTCATCCCCATCTCGGTCACGGACTTTCACCCAGAGAACACCTACACCGTTTCGCCGTACAGTCATTATGTCTCGTATGGCGGATTGGAGGAGGTGAAGCATTTGGGTAATCCGCTGGTAGAGGCGGTGGTGAAAGCAATCATGAAACCCGTGGCA
>CAILWD010000592.1 GCA_903837815.1 uncultured Chloroflexota bacterium
AATCCCCCGCGAGAACATGAAAACATCCTCCAAAGTAACCTTCGGTCTTTATGACCTCGAAATCAGGCAGGACAGTTCGCCGTCATACGAAGGCGAACTGCAACCATTTGCGAAGGTCTCGGATTTGGTGACGGGAAACATTGCCTCGTTACCCTACGCAACGTTCGAGCCTGATTTTTGGTCGCTGGACGGTAAGTACAAATTCATGCCGCAAACGGTCTCGATGGTTCACGTTGGCATTATGAGCCTGAACCAGAGCGGAGCCGACGGCGCGTTTGCCGTTCCGCCTGTGTTGTCCGTGACATTTAGCGAGGCGCACACCACCGACGGGTTGATTTTGCACTTCTCGCCGCTCACCAATGATTATGCCAGCGACATCGAAGTGACCTACTTCAACGAAGCGGGCGCGGCGATTTTCTACGGCGTATATTCCCCCAACTCTGCCGACTATGAAATCGACCTGAGCGTGACCGACTTCACGCGGCTGGAAGTGAAGTTCAACGCCACGAACAAGCCATTCCGATATTTGCGGCTGACGGGACTGGACTATGGACAGTTGATCGAATTCACCAGCGGCGACATCAAACGGCTGGAAGTGGTGGAGGAAATCGACCCGCTCAGTCTGCGTGTGCCTGTCAACGTCTGCGAGTTGAAGCTCTATTCCGCCACAGACTTGTTTTCCATCTTCAACGTTGGCGGATATTACTCGCGGCTATCGAAACGCCAGCCGCTTTCGATTTATGGCATTCTCGACGGTGCGACGGTCTTCATGGGCCAGTATTACCTCGACGAATGGAAGAATACTGGGCAGAAGAACACCGAATTCTATTGCGTCGATCTGGCGGGCATTTTGGAACGCGCCCCATTTCGCGGCGGCATGTACAGCGGCGCGACTGCGGGCGTGGTGATTGATTCCATCCTCGAAGGCGCGTCCATCCCCTACGATTTGGACGAGGATTTGTATGACCTGACCCTGACGGGTTGGATACCCTATACCTCATGCAGAGAGGCATTACAACAGATTGCCTTTGTCCTCGGCGCATTCGTGGATTGCTCGCGCTCCTACGCGCTGAAAATCTATAAATCGACTTTAGCCGTTGACCAGACCAACCCCATCGAATTGAAGCGCGAATCGCAGGGGATGAACTCCAGCGCGGAGTTGAAGCCGCTGGTAACGGGCGTCGAACTGACCGCGCATGAATACCTCGAAAGCGCGGACGAGATCAACCTGTTTAATGCAACTTTGGAATATGGCACGCACGAAATCCCGTTCAGCGAACCCGCGCACTCGCTGACGGTGACGGGCGCGACCCTGGTGGAAAGCGGAGTCAATTACGCCATTGTCAACGTGACCGCCGCCAGCAGCGCGGTTGTGATTTCGGGATTGTCCTACTCGGACACGGCGCGGCTGTTTTCGGTGACGACTGCGGGACTTGGCAGGTACGTCACGCCCAACATCGTGCAAATCGAGGACGCGACTCTGGCGCACCCATCCAACGGGGCAAGCCTGGCGCAACGGGTGTACGACTATTACCAGATGCGCTACTGGCAAAAGACAAAACTGTTTGGGTCGTTTTTCGAGCCTGGGCAGGTTTTGCTTTCGGAGGTGGGCGTTTCTACGCAAAAGATTCAGGGATGTATCGAGAAGATGACGGTCAACCTTTCGAGCGGGTTTCTCTGCAATCTCGATATTGTGGGGGTGAAATATGAAACTGATTAGCCCCGTCACAGATCGCACGCTGGAAGACGTGCGGAACCGAACCGCCAAAGGTTTCATCAACGCTGACGACTGGATTCGGATTTACCGTAACTCGCGTCTGGTCAATTTGGTGGCAGCCCTGCTGCTG
>CAILWD010000593.1 GCA_903837815.1 uncultured Chloroflexota bacterium
CGGACAATATGCTCCCACTGCTGATTTGCCCGGTGGGCGTTAATTTTGCTGCATTGGGAATGCAATTAAAAAAGCATACGAATAATAGACTCTATTGGAAATAAAATCGAGACGCAAATGAACGCTGATTTACGCTGATCCAAAAAGAAAATATCCGCGTCTTCTGCGTTGATCAGCGTCCAAACCAGTTTTTTAGCTTATTACCGATAAAGTCTGATTTAGTAATAGCATGGATAGGGGATATTTGCAACCCCAAACAGGAGGGTAACAAATGGGTTGAGGTAGAATTACCTAAAATTCATACGGAAGGTTATCTCTCATGCCCATCTATGAATATGTGTGCAAGTCTTGCAAGAAGGAATTCGAAGCCATTCGTCCCATGAGTGACAAGGACGCTCCCATTGCCTGTGAGAAGTGCGGCGGGAAAAAGGTCAGGCGGAAGCAATCCACTTTCAGCGCCCGCAACGAGTCGGGTAGTGTTGCTGGAACTTCGAGTAGTTGTGATTGCGGTTCCTGCTCTGGCGGAAGTTGTGTCTCCTGCGGTCATTAAAATCGGGATTGGCAAGGCCTGCTCCCTTAAACGGCATACGCCGCGTTTTCACGCGGCGCAGCCAAAAGACCAACTCAGAGGGAGGAGAGAGTTTGGAAGAGCAACTTTCGGTCGCTCAATTACACGGGGTCAAGGTCAGGGTTCGTGCCGCAGAGAGAGCAGGTTGCCTTGTCTACCAGATTGCACTCAATGGCATTGGAACAACGGCGGGCTAATACTCTCGGTGGCTGGTCTGGCAGGACTTCGGCGGGGTACACAACCTGGTCTTCGATTTGGACTTCGTGACCGACATGCTCACAATACTTGCTTTTTTCCACTTTCCAAATTTTTTCTGCCATATCTAAACTCCTAACAATAATGAGCCAAGTGTAAAAGAAAAGGGTTTCTCGGGCTAGTGACAGGCGTCATGAAGCGCCGCGACAAAGCACCTATTTTGGATATGATGTATCCTTATTTTATTTCAAAATGATAAATCGTGCCATTATCGCTGGCAAAGTAGATTTCACCCGATTCATCCAGCCCGAAGGTGGTGATGGTCGTCCCCGTCTCGAATAGCAATTGAGACTTCCATAAGCCGTCCACCAAAGTCAGCCCCCAAATTTTGCCCGAGCAATAGTCGCCGTAAAAGTAGATGCCGTTCCACTCAGGTATTGCGCCGCGATAGACATATCCGCCTGTGATGGAGCATCCGCCTTCGGCATGGCTGTACTCGGCGGCTGGGAGCGCCATTCCCGACTGTGGCTCGCTGTCGTAGGCGTGACTTCCTTCCATGACAGACCAGCCGAAGTTTGCTCCGCTGCCCCAACTCTTGGGAAGGTAGTCCACTTCCTCCCATTGGTTTTGACCCACGTCCCCAATCCACAGGTCGCCTGTCAGGCGGTCGAAGGAAATTCGCCAGGGGTTGCGTAGTCCGTATGCCCAGACCTCATTGCCGAAGGGATTGTCGGCGGGGATGGCATACGGGTCGCCGTTCGTCACATCCAGTCGCAGGATTTTGCCGAGCAGGGACTTGGTGTTCTGCCCGTTCTTTTGCGGGTCGCCGGCGCTTCCACCGTCTCCCAAACCGGCGTAGAGATTGCCGTCTGGTCCAAACGCAAGCGCTCCGCCGTTGTGGTTTTGATAGGGCTGTTCGATGATTAGCAGATAGGTTTCGCTGTTTTTATCGGCGGAATTTCCGCTGGCTTGGAAACGCGAGATGCGTGTGTTCCCATCTGCGCCGGTGTAGTTGACGTAGAAATATCCGTTGGTTTCGTAATCGGGGTGGAACGCCAAACCGAGCAACCCCATCTCATTGCCGGCTTCACTCACGCGGTCGCTGATGTCGAGGAAGGGCGCTTCGAGCAGTTGACCATTTTTGTAGACGCGGATGAGTCCATTCTTCTCGATGATGAACAACCTGTCCGAACCGTCATTTGCGGGCTGGATGTCGACCGGGCGGTACAGTCCGCTGAGGATGGGTTGCCATTTGTAGTCTGTTGGATTGGGAAAGGAACTTGCATAAGCTGGAGGCGGTGTGGTGGAAGTGGCCAGCGGCTGGGGCTGGGACTCAACCTGGGGCGCCGCACCAACTGTCGGCGTGAAAAGAACGATGGGCGTGACCATCGGCGCGGCAGGTTTTGTCAATCCGGCACATGCGGCGAGAATTGGCAGGGTCAACAAAATCAGCAGGCGTTTCATCAGGATGGTTTGTCGCTGACGTCGGTGGTCTCTGCGTCTACGATTTCATCGTGTGCAGGGACGGTCATGTTGCCGGCCAGTTCCTTCATGTGTTCTGCGACTACTTCGGGCGGGCAGAGTTCGGTGAAGACGTAGGAACCGAGCCAGAGCAGGGCGGCGTCATCCACCACGCCGACGATGGGAAGCATGACCGGGTCTGGCGAGAACAGGTAAGCTAACGCGCCAACGGGAATCAGTTTTGCAAAAATGTTGACGCGGCTGTCGCCCATGAGTCGGAAGATGAGTTTGAGTTGGTTGAGCACATTGCGAACTACGCCGCCTTGTTGCGTAACGACAAGATTGGTCGGTTTTTTTTCTTCCATTTGGAATCTCCTTTGATGAATACATTATATTCGATTTGATTACTCTACGAATTTGGGCGCTGTGAGATGCAAAGGCGGCGTCAACAATAGCAGGGGGGACTTTCGAGTCTTCGCGAGCCAATGATAAAATTGCGCCATGCCTTATCTGGTGGATGGACATAACCTGATTCCCAAGGTGGGATTGCGCCTCGATTCACCCGACGATGAATTGGAACTGGTTGCCATCCTGCAGGACTTTGCGCGAATCAAACGCCAGCAGGTGGAAGTGTATTTCGACGGCGCGCCTGCCGGTCAGGCGGGAAGCCGAAAGCTGGGCGCTGTCAAGGCGCATTTTGTCCGGCAGGGACAGACGGCAGATAACGCCATCCGCGCGCGATTGAACAGCATGGCAAAGGATGCAAAAAATTGGACTGTGGTTTCTTCGGATAGGGAGGTGCAGAGCGCGGCGCGGGCGAACCATGCGCAGTTCGTTTCAGCGGAAGAGTTCGTGAAGACCTTAAGGGAGGCCAGGAATTCAATCCCCAAATCAAGGGTGGATGAGAAAAAACTTTCAGATGCAGAAGTGGATGAGTGGCTGGAAATTTTCAGGCACGGGCGGAAGCGATTAGGATAAATACAGTCCAAATTCTAATCTTTTCTTAACCAATTTTGGACTGACTTGGTGTATATTTTGAACACCGACACCTGCCCTCCCCTTTATTGGTATTAGGTGTCTCCCGCCGCTGGATTTGCATGTCCCCCCCATGCTGATCAGCGGCGGGAACTTTTAATGAGTTACCTTAACCCCAAAACTTCGAAAACTTCCAGCGGTTGGGTCTTGCCCTTCATCGACATATCGGCGTGGGGCTTGACTTCCACCTCCCTGCTGACGTGTTTGAAGGCGTCGCGGCTGAGCAGGATTTGGTTCTTTGCGGAATTTTCCTGGATGCGTTTGGCGGTGTTGACGGCATCGCTGATGGCGGTGTATTCCAGCCGTTTCTCCGTCCCGATCAAACCGAGGACTGCGTCGCCGCAATGAATCCCGGCGCCAAAGGCGAGGTGAAATTCGGGCGGCAACTCCTTGTATAATTTCTCGACCGACTCGCGGATCATCAAGGCTGTTTTTACCGCACGCAGGGTATGGTCAGGTTGGGGCACAGGGGCGTTGAACCAGGCCATGATCGCGTCGCCCATGAATTTGTCGATGGTGCCTTCGTGCGCCAGTACGGCTTCAGCCATTGCGGCGAGGTAGCGGTTGAGGATTTTCACCAGTTGTTCCGGCTCATGGCTTTCGCTAAAGGAGGTGAAGCCGCGGATGTCGGCAAAGATGGCTGTGATGGTGGCGCGTTTGCCGCCCAGTTGCAGGCTGTTCGGGTCGAGTTGTTCGATTACCGCCGGAGAGACCATGCGCTCGAAGAGTCGGCGCTGGGCTTCGAGTTTCTTTCTCTCGGTCAGGTCGTCCAATACAATGGCGATGCCCTGGGTCTTTTGTCCCGCATCTTTCAAAGGAGAGAGATTGAAACGCCAGTCCACAATTCCGCGGTTGGGGAAGTGGTGGCTGATTTCCAAATCCGCAATGGCTTTGTCTGTCTTGCGGACTTCCACCAGGTGCGGCTGGAGTTCCAGTGAAACAGAGGCAAGCGTTTCGTTTAGGGAATGTCCCACAATATCATTTGACGAGTATCCCAAAATCCTTTCGGCGGCGCGGTTGGTAAGGGTGATCTGGTTCTGGATATCGGTGGTGATCACGCCGCTGGTGATGGATGCAAAGATGTTATCCATCATGTTCTTTAGTTCGGTTACTTCTTCAAGGGTTTGTTTGAGCGAGGAGAAGAGGCGGGCATTCTCGATGGCCACCGCCGCCTGGTTCGCAAAGGCAACCAGCAGGTTGCGTTCCGACTCGGCGAAGATGCCCGCGCGGATGCGGTTATCGGCATAAATCACGCCAATCAGATCGCTCTTGACTTTAAGGGGGACGCACAGAATCGAACGCAGGTTGAAAGCCACGATGCTTTCCTGCCCGATGAAGCGCTGATCTTCCTGGGCATTGGTGGTGACGATTGGCTCGCCCGTTTCGATGACGCGTCCCACCACGGAGCGGCTGACAGTCAACTCGGAGGAGTTGACCGATTCCATTTCCCAGTTGCGTCCCGTGCGGATGACCATTTCCCCTTTTTCATCGCGCAGCATCAAAAAACCGCGCTCGGCCTTGGTGAGCCGCACGATATTGTCCATTACAATGGTCAACACCTCGTCGAGTTTCAGTGAAGAGTTGATGACCTGCCCAATGTTGGCAAGCGCCTGCAGGTTGTTGTGCTCACGTTGAAAGGCTTCTATTTTCTCGCCAATTTGTCCGAGTGTGATTTCAAGGTTATAGAGACTGTCGACTGCGCTTTTGGGAAGTTTCAACTTCGCGGCTTCCAGTTCGCCGCGAACTTTTCCCGCTTGCATACTAAGCGTCTGGATTTGGTCGGGTATGGTTGTGGGGCGGGTCTGTTCGTTCATAGGTTTCTATTCTAATTCATTATATTGTCTGTCGAAAAATTGTAAGGTCTCTTTTGTGCGAGCCTTCAAGGTTTTGAAAAGGATTTTCGCCGCCGCTTTTCGGGCTGTTACAAGGCTGCCTGTTTGGGGCGTATAAAGTGTGGTGTGATATTCCTGCAAGAGTGTTAGGATTTCTTCACGACCTTCGGGCAGGCTTTTAACCAACTCGTTGGCGCGTTCCTGTGAAGTGATGTATGCCGCCTGTGGCCTGCCGAGCCAGTAAAGGCTCAAATTGACGCTTTGAAACGCGCGTTCAACCTGTGAAAGACCCGTCCAGCGAATCCAGCGTTTCAACCAGTGTGGGGGAACATTTCCACGCCGCTCATATTGATATGCCAAGTATACTGGCAATCGTTCATTAAGGGAGTAATGTCGAACCACAAAAATGAAAAGTCCCAGGATCGACAGGGCTAAAGCGGGAGCGATTAGGTTGCGATACCAGATAGGTTGCGTTGCCGTGGAATTGCCGACTTCTTCGTCCAACGGGTTTTCCGGGCGATCCTCCTGTGGAGTGGGTTGTATTGGGATGATTGGTAAATTTTCAGCTTCCTGGCCTGCTACTATTTCGTCGGGATCGAATTTCACTTCGGGTCGCTCCAGCGGAAACTGGTTGCTGGTCGGTTCGAATTCCACCCACCCGATGCCGGGAAAATAAACTTCGGGCCACGCATGAGAATCCTTGTAAGCTACATTGTACAGCCCGTCCTCTTCATTAAACGTACCTTCCACAAAGCCCACAGCCATACGCGCAGGAATGCCAATCGAACGCAACATGAGCGCCTCTGCACTGGCATAATACATGCAGAAGCCCTTCTTATAATCGAACAATACCCAGAGGACAGGATCGACTGTATCGGATGGCATTTCTTCTATGGTCTCGCGGTATTCGATCTCCTGCCGCAAATAGGAGGTGATGGCTTGCGCTTTGTCGTAGGGCGTTTCCTGTAATGCGGCGATTTCCAGCGCCAGTTCCTTTAATTTTGGCGAAATCTCATCGGGCACTTGCAGGTATCGTTTCGTAACCCAGGCGGGATACTCTGTTCCGGCGGCGCGCAGTTCCTCGATGGATGGGTCGGCAATCAGAGACTTTGCCTTGTACTGGTCGCCGTTTGAAAGGCTTGTGCCCGCAATGAAGGCAGAGACATTTTTTAGATCACCCGCGATGGGAATGGATTGAATATCGGCATTTTTACTGATCCAGATGGTCTCGGCTGGCGCATAAAGCAATCTTTGCTTGTTGGCATGATTTGTGAAGGTGTATTCCATGGGATGTCGGTCATCTGGATATTCGACCGTTATTTCATCCACTGCGGGGTCAAATGCTTCGCTTTCATCCACACCTGTAGTCCACCGTCCATTCGAATACTGGTCATAATTCCTGCCCTTCCAATAGGTTCGAATGGGGGTGAAGTTGCTTTCCTTTACCTTGACCGTGAAGATGATATTTTCTCCTGTAGCCGCCTGTTCGCCAAGAGATAGTGAAGCCCCGTAAAATTCCCCTCCTGCGCTTTCGCCCGCGTACGGTGATTCGAGTGCGCTGACAACGTTGGAAAATTTATCGAAAATGGGTTGTGAAAATTCCCGCCATGCCTGCGCCGCAGGTTTGATGCTGCTGACCCAGCCAGGCAGGGACCAGGCAATGAATACCGCAATGGCTGTCACAGCCAGAGTCCCGCGTTCGATATCGGTTATGGCTTCGTCGGTTAGGAGAAAATGGGATTTTTTCCAAAAGGAACGGTTTCTGAGAAAATAAAGCCTTCCCAACAGAAGGAGGACGGTAAAAATAAAGAGACCCAACTCCAATACACGTTGAAGACGGGGCGGGTCGAAGGCTTGCACGGTAAGAATCGCCACGCCGGAAGGCAGGACTACGTTTAGAAAATCCCAGTGACGGGTGAGCCAGTACCCGGCAAAGACTCCAATCAGCCAATAGGCAAGGATGACAAGCGATATGAAAAACAGGTGATCGTAGACCGGCTTGTTGGTGATAAATTGTTCCAGTGAATATAACAGCCGACCAAAGAGCGTGGTGACGTCATCCCACAACCAATCGGTTCTTTCCACTGCGACCAGCAATTGGGCATGTATCAACAAGAATGTATAGCCGGTCGCAATGCGAATCACTGCCTGGCGTGAGAACCTGCTGTAACCAAGCGCCAACCCAAGGATGACGCCCAGAAAAGCCATCGTTTGCGTAAAATAAAGAAAGGGAGCCCACTCGGTGATTACCAGTCTCGTGCTGGATATTTCCACCATGGCAAGGGTCAAAAGGGCGGCTCGCCAATCCCAAAGACGGGTATTTGCAGTTCCCTTGTTGGCGCCATCTGGTGTGAGTGACGTTTCCATTGTTTGAGTGTACAATGAAGTCCGCAAATTCGTCAACGTCAGCCCAATTGGAGGATTCCATGCAGGTATTCATCGAAAGCGGTATCGCCTTTATTGTCGCCCTTCAAGGGGCTGTGGGAGATTGGTTCATCATCCCCATGCGTTTTTTTAGCTATCTTGGCACCGAGGAATTTTTTCTGCTTGTTCTGCCCCTGATTTATTGGAGCATCGATTCTGCGCTTGGACTGCGGGTGGGATTCATCCTCATCACCAGCAATTTGCTTAACTACGTCGGTAAACTGGCGTTTGCGGGGCCGCGCCCGTATTGGGTCAGCCGTCAGGTGCGGGTGTTCTGGCTGACGGAAACGACATTCGGAGTCCCATCCGGACATGCGCAAATCCCAATGTCGGTATGGGGGATGATTGCGGCATACGCAAAACGGACCTGGTTTTGGGTGGTTGCGCTTATCATCATTTTTCTGATCGGGTTTTCACGGATGTATCTTGGCGTGCATTTCCCGCACGATGTTCTTTTCGGATGGTTGATCGGCGCGGTAATTTTGTGGGCTTTCGTCCACTTTTGGGAGCCGGTCAGTGCGTGGATCGGGCAAAAGACGCTCTCGCAACAAATCCTGTTCGCTTTTCTTGCCTCCCTGCTTTTCATTGCCCTGGGATATGGAACCTGGATTTTGCGAAGCGAATATCAAATCCCCGAGGAATGGGTCGGGAACGCGTTGTTCGCCGGGGCGGAGGAGCCCAATCCTGTTAATGCCAATGGCGTTTTTACCTCGGCTGGAACCTTTTTCGGGATGGCGGCGGGTGCGGCATGGATCATCTCGAAGGGCGGCTTCCAGGTTTCGAGCGGAACAAAAAGCATGGCGGATGACCCGCTTGGGAAACGCGCCATCCGCTACGTTGTTGGCTTGATTGGTGTCCTCATCCTGTACATGGGGTTGGGCGCGATCTTTCCACGGGGCGACGGCTTTATTTTTTATCTCCTTCGATACATACGATATGTACTGGTCGGCTGGTGGGTAACCGGTGGCGCGCCTTGGGTTTTTGCAAGGCTTAAACTCTCCAGAGCCGCCAAATCCATCTGATATAATTGCCCGCACTCCACTATAAATTAGAAGAAGGCCTTATAGATGACGCTCGACAAAAATACTCTTCTTCATGACCGGTATCGCGTGATCGAAATCCTCGGACAGGGCGGCATGGGATCGGTTTACCGCGCCATTGATGAAAGACTTGGCGTGGCGGTTGCCCTGAAGGAGAACCTGTTCACCACCGAGGAATATATGCGCCAGTTTCGCCTGGAAGCCGTCATCCTCGCGAATCTCCGTCACCCGAACCTGCCGCGTGTGTCCGATCACTTTGAATTGAGCGACCAGCAGGGTCAATACCTGGTGATGGATTTTATTGAAGGAGAAGACCTGCGCAATCGCATGGACCGGCTTGGCTCCATCAATGAAGAGGATGCCACCCAGATTGGCGCAGCCATCTGTGATGCGCTTGCCTATTTGCACACTCGCAAACCTCCGATCCTGCACCGCGATATCAAACCCGGTAATGTCAAGATCACGCCCGACGGTCACATCTTCCTCGTGGACTTCGGGCTTGCAAAAGTCTATCAAAGCGGCAATCAGGCAACGACCACCGGCGCCCGCGCCATGACGCCCGGTTATTCTCCGCCTGAACAATACGGAACAGCGCGCACCGATCCCCGCACAGATATCTATTCGCTTGGCGCCACCTTGTATGCTGCCTTATGCGGTGTGATCCCGGAAGACGGACTTGCGCGCGCAATGGATAATGCCCAGTTGACCCCGCTTCGCAAACGCAATTCCAAGGTCTCACGGCGGTTTGCCTCTGCAATCGAGAAGGCGATGGCTGTTGATCCAAGCGACCGTTTCCAAAGCGCCGAGGAATTCAAGAAGGCGTTGATTGGATCGGGCGCCAAGACCCAGCAAGTTCCGGGTAACCATGTGGTTGCCCCACCTCCTCCGGAAGCTTTTCTGCCGGTTGACCCCAGCGAGGCAGTTCAAATCAAGGAAAAGACGCCATCCCGCCCGTCAGTTCTCTTGGAGCCGCCGGCGGCTGGGGAGGAAGTGCCTTTTGTTTCCCCACTCAAGAGGCAAAAAGAACGTGAGCGAAAGCGTCGCCTTGCCTGGGTTCGCTTTTTTCTTGTTTTGATTCTGTTGCTTGCCGCCAGCGTGCCCTTTGTTGCGCCCGGCATTTTGCCCGCCAACGTGCGCGGTATGATTCCATTCCTTGTCCCGACGAGAACACCCACGGTCACGCCTTCGCCGCTTCCAACACAGACGTTGACCGCCATTTCCACCGCCACATCGACACCGGAACCACCTACGCCTACTGCGACTGTGCCGCCGCCCACCAACACCCCAATTCCCACAGTGGCCATTACATTGGGAGTTAACCCAACCGATACCGCTGAACCTGGTGTTGCGCCCTTACCCGGAACGCCTGTTGGCGGTTCGGGACAGATTGCCTATGTCTCCGACCGCACAGGAATGCCTCAAGTCTATCTTGTAGACCTCGGTAGTTTATCTTTGATTCAAATTACAGACATGCCTGAAGGCGCCTGCCAGCCATCATGGTCGCCGGATGGGAAAAGAATGGTTTTCATCTCTCCTTGTAAAGGCATGGATGAAATTTACTTCGGCGCCAGCCTGTATGTTGTCGATGCCGATGGCAGTAACCTGACGCCAATTTCATCCCCCCCCGGAGGTGACTTTGACCCTGCCTGGTCGCCGGATGGCAAGTCGATAGCCTTCACTTCGCGGCGCACAGGCCAGATGGAAATCTTTATGCTGGATACTGAAGACCTTTCCTCCGTCACCCAGATCACCAAGGGCGCGAAAGATGTGGAAGCGCGCCAACCCGCCTGGTCGCCGGACGGGAAACACATTGTCTATGTGGTGAAACGTTTTGGCGTGTATCAAATCTGGTTGATGGACGCAGACGGTTCCGAACAAAAGCAAATTATCCGCAGTGGTGTGGCATACACCGATTACCTGCCCACATGGTCGTCTGACGGTCAGTTAATCCTATTTAACCAGCGCTGTGCAACCACGTTTTGTTTTCCCTATATTATGAGCGTCTCCGCCGCCGATCGCTCCGTTGAACAGGGTTCCAACCTGAATTTGAGCGTCCTGTCCATAGAGGATGTTGAGTATTCACCAGATGGATTCCATCTTGTTTATGAAGGGGAAGATAAGGTAGAGAATAATGATATCTACTACATGACCTCTACCGGCGCAAATGTCGTGCGCATTACCACAGATAAAGGCCTCGATTTCGATCCAGCCTGGCGTCCTTCTGAAAATTAAAGCGCAGGTAACTTTGGAAAGCCGGAGAAAACCTCCGGCTTTCCCTTTTGATGCAAACCGCCATTTGTCGCCGATTTGAAATAAAATAGAAACGAAAGCAATCCTTCCATAGGGTAAAATGTGCCAGTGATTTGCGACTGCCGGACGGGGCGGTCGGTGCCTTTGCCTCCGGCATGGGCGAAAACACCATTTCAACAGGCATGCAATGATTATAGAAAACGAGACCCTGTTACACAAACGCTATCAAATTCGGGAGAACCTTGGACAGGGGGGAATGGGGTCGGTTTATCGTGCCACAGATCAAAACCTGGGCGTTGATGTGGCAGTTAAAGAAAACCTGTTTACAACTGATGAATATGCCCGCCAATTCCGCCTTGAAGCGGTAATCCTGGCGAATATCCGGCACCCCAACCTTCCGCGTGTCTCGGATCACTTTGTAATTGCGGGGGAGGGGCAATACCTTGTCATGGATTTTATCGAAGGGGAGGATTTGCGCCAGCGCATGGAGCGGGTGGGAATCCTGCCGGAGGATGAGGTCATCTTGATCGGCGCCGCCATCTGTGACGCGCTTTCCTACCTGCATGCCCGCAAACCCCCCGTTCTTCATCGAGACATCAAACCCGGTAATGTAAAAATTACACCCGATGGTCATATCTTTTTGGTGGACTTTGGTCTTGCTAAAGTCTATCAGGGAAACCAAGCGACGACCACCGGAGCCAGAGCCATGACTCCCGGCTATTCCCCGCCCGAGCAGTATGGCACTGCCCGTACCGATACCCGCACAGATATTTATTCTCTTGGCGCCACTCTTTATGCCGCATTGACGGGCGTCATCCCTGAAGATGGGCTGGCGCGCGCGATGGATAATGCGCAACTTACGCCGCTCCGCAAGCGGAATTCATCGGTTTCGCGCAGTCTTGTTGTGACAATCGAGAAGGCGATGGAAGTGGACCCGAGCGACCGCTTTCAGACTGCGGAGGATTTCAAGTTTGCCCTGCTCAACTCGAAGTCGATAACCCAGCAGATGCTTGGGACTTATACGGTCGCTCCGCCGCCTTCCAGTTTTGGAAAAAATGGCGATGTGCCCAAGAAGATGTCAAATGCTCTTACTCTTCCCACTTCTCCCGAAGAGCGCCCATTCGTTTCCCCGCGCAAAAAGCAGCTTGAGCGCGCGCGCCGCAACCGGCGTTTGTGGGTTGGTTTATCTCTTGCAACATTGGCCGCCGCCGCGCTGGTCTTCACTCTGTTACCTGCCGCCACTCGCATGACCCTGTTTCCGCTTTTGTTTCCCACTGAACCTGTGCCCACTCCCGTCCTTATCACTCCTGTTACCCCGCCCATTGTGGAAGTTCCTGTTGAATCGGCATTTACCGCCACGGTACTTCCTCCCACCCCAACGTCTTTACCCGCCATTGCTGTTGATGTCAGCCCCACCCCCATTGGCGGAGATTATCTTCAAATTGCTTATGCGTCAACCCGCACCGGTGTTGCCCAGATATACCTGAGCGGGCTCTTGAAAGATGATGCCATTCAGATTACCAATATGCCGGAGGGGGCGTGTCAGCCTTCATGGTCTCCCGATGGAATCAGGTTGGTATTTATCTCTCCCTGCGGCGTCAAAAAGGATTCGTATCAGGGATCCGATTTGTATATTATTAATGCGGACGGCTCTGGATTAATACAATTGCCCTCATCTCCCGGTGGGGGAGATTTCGAACCTGCCTGGTCGCCTGATGGACAATACATCGCCTTTACATCCATGCGCGACGGATACATGCAAATCTATTCATACACGGTTGAAGATGGAAGCATCAGGCGGTTGGTGAATACCAAAGCCAATAAACATGCCAGACAACCCGCATGGTCGCCGGATGGCAGAAAAATAGTTTATACCTACCAAAGAATTTCCTCTTATGAATTGTGGGTGATGAGCACCCTTGGCTCCAACGAGACCCAACTTTTTACCAGCGGCGATACTCTTTCCAATCGATACCCGGTATGGTCGACGGACGGCGCATTCATACTTTTCAGCCAGCAAAAGGTGGCAGAATTCACCTTCCCCGCCTTGTTTTCGATCAAGGTTGGAACAGCCAATGCTCCGGCTTTGGAGGTAAATATGGGTGTGCTTTCTGTTGAGGATGTCGACTACTCGCCCAGCGGAAACTGGATCGCCTACGAAAGCGGCGGTGACCGCGGCTATCATGTCTTGTATTCCACGCCCTCTGGCGCGAACCAGGCGCGGATTACGGAGGACGTCACCTTCGACGATTTCGACCCCGCGTGGCGTCCCGTTCCAAAATAGGAGAATTTCGATGACAGCCTCTAAGGGTTTCGAAAACCCTTAGAGGCTCTTTTTTTGTAAATTCTTACACTCCTCTTATTGACGCTCTCCATTTTCACATGTAGACTTGGAGCGCCATGCAAGAACTTACCGAAAGACAGCGGACCATTCTCCTGTTCCTCATTCGCGATTATATCGAGACGGCGCAGGCTGTCGGCTCGAAGCGGCTGGTGGAGCGTTTTCGGCTTGCGCTGAGTCCTGCCACCGTCCGAAACGAAATGTCGGCGCTGACGGAGATGGGCTACCTCAGGCAGCCCCACACCTCGGCGGGTCGCGTGCCGACGGAGGAGGGCTACCGCGTCTTTGTTGGTCACATGATGAGCAAGGCGGAACTGCCCGAGTCGGTGCAGAACACCATCTCGCACCAATTCTTCCAGGCGAGTCCCGATGTGGACCAGTGGATGACGCTTGCCGCGTCCGTGCTGGCGCATCAATCGCAGGGCGTTTCGCTTGTCACCGCTCCCCATGCGGAGACTATCCGCTTTAAACATATCGAGCTAATCTCCACGCAGGGGCGGCAGGTCTTGAGGGTGCTGGTCATGGAAGGCGGTGAAGTCAAACAGCAGATTCTAACTCTGGCTGAGCCAGTCTCTCAGGCACGCTTGACCCAGGCTGCAACACGACTCAACTCGCTGTTGGCTGGTCTTTCGATGGACGCCATTGCCGCCCTGCCATCCCGCGTCGATGCGCTGGAGCAGGACATCATCACGCTGATGGTTCAGGATATGAAGCGTACCTCCGAGAGCGTTTCAGGCGAGTTTTACACCGACGGACTGACCAACGTATTGAGCGAACCCGAATTCGCCGAGACAGACGAAGCCCGCTGGGCGATGCGCCTATTCGAAGAACGTTCCACCTTGCAAGGCTTGCTCGCGCGGGCATCTACGAACAGCAGCGTGGGCGGCTTGCAGGTGTTGATTGGCGGCGAAGGCGGCTGGGAGGAACTCCGCCAGTGTTCGATGGTGATTGCCAGATACGGCGTCCCAGGCTTGGCGACGGGGACTCTGGGCGTGCTGGGTCCCATGCGCATGTCCTACGCGCGGACCATTCCCACCGTGAGATACGTGGCTGGGCTGTTGAGCAACCTAGTGAATGACAACATAAATTCAGAATAAAGAGATTGGAGATTGGTAATTACCAATCACCAATTACTACTTACCACGATGAGAGTGAGAGCATGACTGACAAAAAGAAGCACAAACACGAAGAAGAAGTGACTGAGACTCAGCCCGCAGCGGAGTCTGCGCCTGTTGAGGGCGAACAGCCAAACGCGGAGGTGGAAGCATTGAAAAGCCAGTTGGCGGAGGCTGAATCCAGGGCGGCGGAATATAAGGACGGCTGGGCAAGGTCGCAGGCGGAGTTTCAGAATTACAAGAAGCGCATCGAACGCGATAACGAGTTGACCTATGCCAGCATGAAGGGCGACATTGTCAAGAAAGTGTTGCCCGTGTTGGACGACCTGGAACTCGCCCTGCAAAACCGTCCCGCCGACGATGCGTGGGCGAACGGCATCGAACTCATCGTCCGCAAGTTGCAGAACATGTTGGAAAGCGAAGGCGTGAAGCGCATCGAGGCAAAGGGTGCGGCATTCGACCCGAATTTCCACGAGGCAATCACACATGAGCCTTCTGCTGAGGTGGAAAGCGAACACGTAATCGACGTGGTGCGAAATGGCTATACTTTGGGCGAACGGGTGATTCGCCCCGCATCGGTGAGGGTGGCACAATAAGTTAGCAAGTTGGCAAGTTGAAAGGTTTGCAAGTTGAACCTGATAACTTTCAAACCTTCAAACTTTTAAACGAGGACTTCATGGCAAAAATCATTGGCATTGATCTTGGCACGACAAACTCCGTTGCGGCGGTGATGAGCGGCGGCGAACCGATTGTGATTCCTTCGGCGGAAGGGGAACGGCTTGTACCCTCTGTGGTGGCGGTCAACAAAAATCACGAGCGGCTGGTTGGACGCGTGGCGCGCAATCAGGCGATCACCAACCCAAACAACACCATCTTTTCGGTCAAGCGTTTCATGGGACGTAAAGCCGAAGACGCGCAGGTGGATCACACGAAGAAGCGCGTGCCCTACGCAGTAACAGCCGCTGAGAACGGCGACGTGCGCGTGAAGTTGGATGAAAAGGATTACTCGCCGCCCGAAATCTCGGCGATGATTCTGGCGAAGATGAAAGCGGATGCGGAGGCGTATCTTGGCGAGCCGATTACGCAGGCGGTCATCACTGTTCCTGCGTATTTCAACGACGCGCAGCGCAACGCCACCAAGGATGCAGGGAAAATTGCAGGCTTGGAAGTGCTGCGAATCATCAACGAGCCGACTGCGTCCTCGCTGGCGTACGGACTCGACAAAAAGAAAAATGAAGTCATCGTGGTCTACGACCTTGGCGGCGGTACGTTTGACGTTTCGATTTTGGATGTGGGCGACGGCGTGTTCCAGGTTCGTTCGACGAGCGGCGACACCTTCCTCGGCGGCGATGACTTCGACCTGCGAGTCATGGATTACCTGATCGAGCAATTCAAAAAAGACAACAGCATCGACCTGCACAACGACCGCCAGGCGTTGCAGCGTTTGAAGGAAGCGGCTGAGAAGGCGAAGATCGAACTCTCGACCGTGATGCAGACCGAAATCAACCTGCCCTACCTGACGGCTGATGCGAGCGGTCCCAAGCATTTGGTGATGACCCTGACCCGCGCCAAGCTGGAGCAGATCACCGCCGACCTCGTTGACCGAACCATCGCCCCTGTCAAGCAGGCGTTGTCCGATGCTGGCTTGAACGCGGGCGACATCAACGAGATTGTGCTGGTCGGCGGCATGACCCGTATGCCCGCCATTCAAGACCGTGTGCGCGCCTTCTTTGGCAAGGACCCGCACAAGGGAGTCAATCCCGATGAAGTGGTGGCGATTGGCGCGGCGATTCAGGCGGGCGTGCTCGGCGGGGAAGTGAAGGACATTCTTCTGCTGGACGTGACTCCGCTGACGCTTTCCATCGAAACCCTGGGCGGGGTTGCCACGCCCCAAATCGAACGCAACACGACGATTCCCACGCGCCGTAGTCAGGTTTTCTCCACCGCGTCTGACAACCAGACCCAGGTCGAGATTCACGTTCTGCAAGGCGAGCGCCCAATGGCAGTTGACAACAAGTCGCTTGGCAAATTTATTTTGGATGGTATTCCGCCCGCGCCGCGCGGAATGCCCCAAATCGAAGTCACCTTCGATGTGGACGTGAACGGCATCATGAAAGTCAGCGCGAAGGACAAGGCTTCAGGGCGCACACAGCACATCACGATCACCGCGTCCTCTGGTTTGAGCGAAGCGGAAGTCGAGAAGATGCGCAAGGATGCCGAGGCTCACGCCGACGAAGACCGCAAGCGCAAGGAATTGATCGAAGCCCGCAACGGCGCGGATAACATGGTTTATGCCGCCGAGAAAGCCCTCCGTGATGTTGGCGATAAAGTCCCAACCGATGTCCGCGCTGAGGTCGAGGCAAAAGTCGCCGAAGCCAAATCCGCTTTGCAGGGTGAGGACGTGGAAAAACTCAAAGCCGCCACCGAGGCGCTGGGTCAGGTCATCCAAAAGATTGGGGCTGCCGCCTATGAGCAGGGTGGGCAATCCGCGCCAGGCGGCGAAGCGGAACCTGAAGTTGTTGATGGCGAGGTTAGAGAATAGAGATTGGAGATTGGAGATTAGTTGGCGACAAGACCCTAGTCTCTAGTCATCCAGTCATCTGGTTACTATGTCAAACAGAGACTATTACGAAGTTCTTGGAGTTCAACGGAACGCGAGCGATGACGAGATCAAAGCCGCGTTCCGCAAACTTGCGCGCCAGTATCATCCCGACGTGAGCAAGGAAGAACACGCCGAAGAGAAGTTCAAGGAAATCAACGAAGCCTACGGCGTGCTTTCGGATTCTGACAAGCGCGCGCGCTATGACCGCTATGGCAAGGAGGGAGTCAGCGGCATGGGCGGCGGCGGATACCGCGATTATTCCGCCGACTTTAGCGACATCTTCGAGGAAATCCTCGGCGGGTTCGGCGGCTTTGGCTTTTCTTCGGGACGACGTCAGCCGCGTAATTCCCCGCGTCGCGGGCGTGACTTGCAGATGCAGGTCACATTGACCTTTGAAGAAGCCGTCTTCGGCGTCGAAAAGGAAATCGAATTCCAGCGTGATGAGACCTGTTCACGCTGCAGTGGTTCAGGCGCGGAGCCTGGCACGACGCCCATCCGATGTTCCACTTGTAACGGGCAGGGCGAAGTCCGTCAGGTGCGTCAGACCTTCCTCGGTCAGATGGTGCAGACTGCAACTTGTCCCACCTGCAACGGGCGCGGCGAGACGATTTCGTCGCCCTGCAAGACCTGTCGCGGCACGGGTTTGGAACGCAAGAACGTCAAAAAGAAAGTCAACATCCCCGCTGGCGTGGATGTTGGCACGCAAATCCGCTTGAACAACGAGGGCGGACCTGGCGTGTTTGGCGGTCCCAGCGGAAGCCTGTTCCTCGTGCTGGATGTCAAGCCGCATCAATTCTTCAAACGCCGCGACCTTGATATTTTGTTGAACCTCGACATCAACGTGGCGCAAGCCGCCCTCGGCGCGGAAGTCACCATTCCCACCATGGACGGTGAGGACAAGCTAAAGATTCCCGCTGGAACACAATCGGGGAAGATTTTCCACGTCAAAGGCAGGGGTGTGCCGCACGTCCGCAACAAACATCAGCGCGGCGATGAGATCGTGATCGTGAATGTCGCCATCCCGACCAAGTTGACCAAGGAACAGCGCGAAATGTTCGAGAAGCTGGCGGAGAGTTTAGGGACAACGGTCAAGCCGCAGGAGAAGGGGTTCCTCGATTGGTTGAACGATGCGTTTGGAGGATAAGTTCCAGTAATCGGTGAACAGCAGCGAGCGGATGAAAGTCCGCTCGTTTGCTTTATAATACTGCGTGGTTAGCGAAAGCAATTTCATGGACTGGAGGACTTTATGCCGGCAAATCCTGTTAGAAAGTTGAAAGTTTTCCTGTGTTATGCGACTGAAGAAAAGCCAAAAGTAGACATGTATCATACCTGGCTAACAGAGGCAGGGTTTGATGTTTGGATGGACGAGCATAACCTTGAAGCAGGACAGGATTGGAGTTACGAAATATCTGTTGCCATGCGCAACTCTGACGCCATTTTGATATTTCTTTCTTCCAAGTCAGTGAACAAGGAGGGGTATGTTCAAAAGGAAATTGCAGGGGCTCTCGATATTGCTTCGGAAAAGCCGGAAGGGGCAATTTTTATCATTCCAGTTCGTCTTGAAGGATGCAATATTCCATATAGGTTGAAGAAGTTTCAATACGTAGACGTATTCGAAAAATATGGCAACCCAAGGCTGAAGAAAAGCCTTTACCTGCGCGCTAAAAAACTCGGCGTCCTACCAACCGCCCCCGATAAGTTTCTTGCCAATACTCCAGCAAAGAAGAACACTACCCTGCTTTCCTGGGGAGTTGGAGCCATATGGGTTTGTACTTTGGCTTCCTGCATATGTTTGGCGTCTGCGTATTATTTTCAAAGTTTATTCCCGGCATCATTTTTTCCTGCCAGTTCGTCCCCAACGGTTCCGTCGCTTTCCCCTTCTTCAACCCCTTTGTCTAAACCGGCAATCCCTATGACCGCCAGCCCTTCGCCCACTTTTACCGAGTCGCCCACTATAGCCCCGACTGCTTTTGTCCCTACCCAGGCTGTGCCTGATCCTGACGACTTGGTCCTGAATGGCAGTTTTGTGAATGGCTTTGATGGCTGGTCCAGGGAATTGCTCGATAATGGCGGAAGTAGTAAAGCTCACATAATTTCCTTTGGGAGTGGACGATTTGGCTCGGCATTACACATTGAAAATGAAGGCAAGGGTGGAATATACTTCTGGCAGATAGTTGCTTTGCCGAACCTGAATTTCGATTTTTTTGCCACCTTTATTTCAAGAACCAACGCAGGGCTTTTTGGCGGTGGAAGTCAATCTGATGTTGTAATTGTTTATTTGGACTCGCAGGAACAGGAACTGGGGAGAACCATAATTTCAAATAAACCCGGCACAGCTTTTACAGATACGAACTTGTATGGTGCGCCACAAACCCCAAAAGATACCAATCAGGAACACTATTTCTTTGTCAAGAACGATACCGTGATAAAAGATTTCAGGCTGAATCTATCTTCTGAGGTACAGGAAAATTTGTTGGGAATTAATGTGGGACAAATAGCAAAAGTCCAAATTATTCTTGCCACTGGCGGAAGCGCGTTTTATTCGGATTTGATTGTCACCGATGTGTCTCTTTTACCCAGCCAATAGTTTGAGCCCGATGAAAATTCTTTTGCGCCTTTGGCGTTCCCTGCCGATTTGGGTTCACTTCTTCGCGGCGAAACTGGTTCGCGCCAAATTCCGCGCGGCGGTGGCGGCATTGATCTTCGATGAGCATGGACGAGTCCTTTTGTTCAAACACACCTACCGAAAGTGGCAGTGGGGAATCCCGGCGGGGAGTCTTGAACACCGCGAACAACCTGCAGATGCCGTCCTCCGCGAGTTTTACGAAGAGACACGGATGCAAATCGAAGCCGAAAAATTGCTTACCGTCGTCGGCGCGAAGGAAGACCATCACCTCACCATCGTCTATTTGTGTAAAATTGTCGGCGGTGAGTTCAAAGCGTCTAACGAAGTCTCGGAGATGAAATACTTCGACGTGAACGCCCTGCCCAAGATGCTCCTGGCGGAAAAAGAACTCATCCGTTGGGCGGTTGATAAACTGCGCTCTGAAAACTGATACCTGGAGACTAAATGAATTGGCTTGAAGTTTCACTCACTGTAAACGGCGAACTTGCCGAATCTGTTGCCGACGTTTTTGCCCGCTTTGCGCCCAACGGCGTGATGACCGAGCAGGGTGTCAAATTCAACGACGAAGAAGACGAAGGCACGGCAACGGGCCCCATCACCGTCCGCGCTTATTTGGAAGTGGATGACAACCTCGAAGAAACCCGGCAAAAGCTGGAGGAGTCGCTTTTTTATTTGGGGATGATTACCCCTGTGCCGAATCCAACCTACAAGCAGATCGCCGACCAAAACTGGATGGAAGCCTGGAAGCAAAACTACAAACCGATTCTGATCGGACAGCGATTGCTGATTCTCCCCGCCTGGCTTGAATCCCCCGACCCAAAGCGCATCCCAATCAAAATTGACCCTGGCATGGCGTTTGGCACGGGAACGCACCCGACGACTCAGTTGTGTTTGGAACTGATGGAGGTGTATCTAAACCTCCGAGGTCTTAAAGACCTCGGAGGTTTGAGCGCGATTGACGTCGGCTGCGGGTCAGGCATTCTCTCCATCGCCGCCCTCAAACTCGGCGCGGATAAAGTCCTCGGCGTGGACATCGACATCGAGTCAGTCAAAAACTCGCACGAGAACGCCGACCTCAATGAAGTGGGGGAGGAGTTGATTTTGGGACAAGGTTCGGTGACCGAAATCCTGCGCGGCGACTTTGCTTTCAAATCTTCGCCGTTGGTGGTGGCGAACATCCTCGCGCCCATCCTCATCCGCTTGTTCGACGCGGGTCTTGCGGATTTGGTCGAAGCGGGCGGCGAGATTATCCTCAGCGGAATTCTCGATCATCAGGCGGGGAGCGTCGTTGCGGCAGGTGAAGCCAAAGGGTTGAAACTCAACGACCAGCGTCAGATGGGCGATTGGGTCGCGCTGAAAATGTCGCGTGATGTATAATCGTCTGTATGGTATCCCTGCCATTCATCCCCCCTTCCAAAGAGCAACTACAGCCGATAGCCCGAAAATATGGACTGCGGTTCATCGTGCTGTTTGGCTCGGTGGCGCGCGGACGAGTGCATGAGGAAAGCGATATTGACATCGGCGTCTATACGGAAAAAAATATTACTTTCAATCGGCGCTTGAAGTTGTGGCTGGAGTTATGCCAGGTTTTCAACGCGGAAATTGACCTTGCGGTGCTGAATCACGCTGAGCCCGTCTTTGGCGCTCTCGTTTCGCGGGACGGCAAACTTCTCTACGAAGGACAAAAGTACGCATGGGCAAACTGGCGGTCTTACAAAACCCGTCAATATTGGGATACGAAGAAATTCCGTAACGATTTGGAAAGATATATTGCCCGCCGCGCAGAGGAGATTCCCTATGCCTGAATTTGACAAGGAATTTTTTCTGCGAAAAATGGATAGTTTGAATACCTACCTTGACGAGATTAAGCCATTGGTGGAAATTACTTATGACGAATACAAAAAGAATTACATCAAACGTCACGCGGTCGAGAAATTGATTGAACTTATTGTTGAAATCGCAAGCGACATTAATCGCGATATTATCGAAACCGAAAAAAAGTCCCCTGCTTCAACGTATTACAGCA
>CAILWD010000594.1 GCA_903837815.1 uncultured Chloroflexota bacterium
GAGTATAATGCGAAGAATGAATACCCGTCAAGCCATTCATCTCACCATTTACCTTCTGTTGCTCAGCGGGTTTTCCGCCTGTTCGCCATCGAAAGGTGTCGAAGCCCAAACCATCCCAACCGTAACGGCCATTCCAACCGCAACGGCAACCGCTGTCCCCACCCTCATCCCTCCCACTCCCACCCCATTGACCTGTCTCACAGAGCCGGGACTCATTAAACAGGATGTCGTTCCCACCACTAATCCGCCGCAGGAATTCACCATCTATCTTCCGCCGTGTTATGAGACTTTTACAGATAAACGCTACCCTGTTCTATACCTTCTTCACGGACAAACCTACACCCAGGATCAATGGGTGCGGATGGGCGCGCCCGCCATTGCCGATAAGCTGATCCACAGCGGCGAGCGGCAGCCCTTCATCATGGTCTTTCCCGATGACCACTACTGGAATTCACCCGCAGGCGTCACCTTCGGTGACCGCCTCATCAACAACCTAATTCCCTATGTGGATCAAAACTACCGTACCCTGGCAGACCGCGAACATCGCGCCCTCGGCGGACTCTCCCGCGGCGGCGGCTGGACTGTGCAACTCGGTCTGGCTCACCCTGAACTTTTTGGTGTGCTCGGTTTGCATTCCCCGGCTGTCTTCAAGGACAATGCTCCGTATGTGGCATATTACGTCCTGAATATTCCGGCAGATGCCCGCCCGAAGTTGTGGATCGATATCGGCGAATCAGACAGCGAACTCGCCAGCACCATGCAACTGGAAGGAGTGCTGGTCTCTTCCGATTATCCGCATAAATTTCACCTCTTCACCGGCGACCACAGCGAAGTTTACTGGAGCGCCCACGTGGAAGACTACCTGCGCTGGTATGCGGGGAATTGGGATGAAACGACAGGGGCGCAATAATCCGTCTCTTCCGGCTATAATTTTATTTTCAGGAGAACCCATGAACATATTTGTCACAGGAGGCGCGGGGTATATTGGCTCCGCCACCGCTGAAGCGCTGATCAACGCCGGGCACTCGGTTACCGTTTTCGATTCGCTGGTTACAGGGCATCGCGCCGCAGCGCCACAGGGCGCAAAATTCATCCACGCTAGTCTGGATGACAGCCACGCGCTTGCCGAAGCATTGACCTCCGCCAGGTTCGACGCCATCATGCACTTTGCCGCATTCATCGAAGCCGGCGAAAGCATGAAAGACCCCGGCAAATTTTTCCGCAACAACCTGACGAACTCGCTCCAACTTATGGAAACCGCGGTGCAGGCTGGGGTGAAAAAACTTGTCTTTTCTTCGACGGCGGCGGTATATCAATCCAGCGAAACCCCGTTGACAGAAGACTCGCCGCTGGGACCAACCAACACCTATGGCCATACCAAATTGATGACCGAACAGGCGCTCGAATGGTATCGCAGCATCCACGGTCTGCACTTTGCCGCCCTGCGCTACTTCAACGCCTGCGGAGCGCTGCCCGGACGCGGCGAGGCTCACCAGCCAGAGTCCCATCTCATCCCGCGTGTGTTGCAAATTGCATTGGGGCAGGCTGAGTCGGCATACATCTTTGGCACCGATTACCCCACCCCCGATGGGACCTGCATCCGCGATTACATCCATATCGGGGATCTTGTCTCGGCGCACATCCTTGCGCTGGAGGCGCTCGAAACAAAGGATAAATTGGTCTACAACGTTGGTAGTGGAAACGGATTTTCGGTGCGGGAAGTCATCGAGACGGCGAGGCAGGTTACGGGTCACGCCATTCCCGTCGTCGAATCGCCACGCCGCCCCGGAGATTCCGCCCGCCTGGTTGCATCTCCGCAAAAAATCATCAACGAACTAGGCTGGAAGCCCACCCGCACCAACATGCAGGATATTCTCTCCAGTGCATGGGACTGGCATAAATCACATCCGCACGGATACGAGAAATAGTTCATGCAGACAAAAACATGATTAACCCCAAATTTAATCTGGACGCAGAAAAACGCTGATGCGGTGAGGGAAAAATC
>CAILWD010000595.1 GCA_903837815.1 uncultured Chloroflexota bacterium
CCAGCAACCGTCGCGATCCCAGTCTGCCGCCCAGTTGGCAGGGAAGTTGCGATTCAGGTCTACGCCGTGGTCGTTGACGCGACCATCGTAGCCGTGGTCGCGGGCGTCGCCGTCGGGGTTGAGGTTGCGCAGGATGTAAAGCGTCACGTCGCTGGGGACGATTTCCGCGTTGTCGTTGATGTGGGTGATGAGTTCATCCGCCAGAGCAATTGTATTCCACTCGTAGCCGCCGTGGATGCCTGCCACAATCATGCGTTGTTTTTCGCCGTTGCCAAAAGTGTAAACTTCGAGCGGTCTGCCCGAAACCGAATAGCCGATGATGGTTGGTTTTGTCCCTGTTCCGCCTGCCAGCACAAATGGAGTTGGGCTTTGCGCCACAATCAGGGTCGAAAGCGGATTGGGGGTGATGGTTGGAAGAAATAATGCCTGTTGTGAATTTGGGTCGGGGGTGTAGGTGGCGGGCAGGGCGGCGGTGACAATGGGCTTTGTTGCTTCCTGCGGCGCGGCGGCAGAGACGGGGTTAAGCGCGATGTAGGCAATACCCACCAGCGCAATCCCCGCCAGCCCGGCAAGGTTCAAGCCCCACGCCAGCGTGACCCAGACGGATTCCTTCTTTTTGCGCGGCGCGGGCATTATTTCATTTCCTCCAATGTCGTCCTCAGCCAGTTCAAGGCGAGGTTGGTCGCCCAGCGCGGCAGACTGCGCGGCGGTCCGCCGTAGGTGATGTGGTGAGTCTGCTCGCCTGTGGGGAGAATCATTACCATATCGGCGGAGCGTTCTTCGAGGTGCGCGACCACACCGAGAGCGGCTTCGGCTTTCGAGTCGGCTTGGGCGGCGCGTAAGGCTTGGGTCAAAGAATCAACTTCCAGTGCGGATAAAGAAGCCGTGTGAGGTAGAGTCCGCGTAAGGCTTCCACCCAAGCCCGATTCGATTGCAACCAGTTTCCAGCCGCGTTTGGCAATCAAATCCAAAACAACATCCTCCAACTTGTCTTCATCCGCGCCGAAGATGAAAGAGCCAAGTCGTTCCCGCGCCTGCTTTTCGACTGCGGCAATCATCGCGTCGGCTTCGCTTTCGGTCTTTGCCTTCGCCGCAATGCGGATATCTACCACGCCCGTGTGTGCGGCAAGCCCAACGGTGGGGTTGCTGAGTTTTTCGAGGTCGCCGATTTTTTCATCAATCGTGCCTTCGCCCAGCCCCGAACAATGAAGGACGCGGATTTTGATAAGTTCGTTCAGGTCGAAGCGTTTTTGCAAATAGGGGATGATGGATTCGTGCAGGATGAGTTCCATCTCGTTGGGCACGCCAGGCAGGGAGATGACCGCGTTGCGTTCGGTTTCGACGATGAAGCAGGGCGCGGTGCCGACGGGGTTGTGGATGCCGATTGCGCCCTGCGGGACGTATGCCTGCCGTTTTTGATTTTCGGATGGGGTTCGTCCGTAGCGGGCGATGGTGGCGACGACCTGTTGCCAAAGGTCTTCGCGGAATTCGGTTTGTACGCCCATAGCTTTTGCCACTGCCTCGCGGGTGGGGTCGTCCACAGTGGGACCCAGCCCGCCGGTGGTGATGACGATGTCGGCGCGGCGCATCGAGTCGCGGATGGCGTCTGCGATGCGGTCTTCGTTGTCGCCGATGGTGATGGTGCGGTAGAGGTCGATGCCCAGTCCGCGCAGATTTTTGGCGAGGTAGCGGGTGTTCGTGTCTACGATTTCGCCGAGGAGGATTTCGGTGCCAATGGTGATGATTTCTGCTGAGGTCATGTCCTGATTTTAGCAGAGGAAGATGAGTCTCGTCTAATGGCTGCGACGTTGCCTGTGTGTTTTGCTTGACACCCTGTCTTCCCCCTGATAGAATTTTTGGTGTAATGAAAATCCCACAGGAGAAGTACCCTCATGCCTAACAAGACGAAGCTTTTGTTGATATATGTTCTTCAGATCATCCCATTGCTAATCTATCCGCCGGAAACCTTGAAGTCAGGGTTGGTCATCGTAGGTATTATGGTCGTCGTTTTTGCCTTGCTTGGTTATGGTTTGTGGCGCGGACGTAATTGGGCGCTTTCCCTTAGCCTGACCCTGCAGGGTTTCAATGTGGTTTCCCGCTTGTTGATGTTGTTCCCGAATTCTCTGGCTGGCGGGCCTGGCGGGAGTTTTGGCTTTGATTTCGTGTACATTGTGTTGGGCGTGGTTTCGATTGCGCTGTCGCTGTTTTTCCTGCTGCGGCTCGACCGCCCCGACGTGCGCGCCAC
>CAILWD010000596.1 GCA_903837815.1 uncultured Chloroflexota bacterium
AGCATAACGCGCGCGTTTTCGGGCACATGAATTCCGGGTTTATAGTTTTCGCTCATGTATTCCGAAAACCGGGGAGCCATCTCCAAAGCCTGAAGGGGCGGAACGCCGAATGCGATCAGTCGTCGCCGCGTGAAGTTGGCCCAAAATCCCTGTTGGTCGTCGCCAAACTCCCGGTCATCCGCCTGGATTTCGTCGGAGTGGGCAAAATAGAGATGTACCCAGTGTTCGGCGCACACCCGGTTTTCCTCGGAAACCTGTAAACCAATTTCCTTGAGATGTTTCAGAAAGACCTCGCCCGACGTGGGGTGATAGTGAAAAAGCGTGCCGTCGAGATCGAATAGTACCGCCTTGATCTTCACAGCGTCATCCACCGATTGCGCTCATGACGCGGTTGAGGGGAATCAGCCCGTCTGCCAGTCCATGTCCCCAGGGTTTTTCCCAAACTCCGTTTAGGATGAGGCGGCGCAGTTCTTCGAGCGTGGCTCCGGCGCGCAGGGGGGTGAGCAGATCCACTTCTTTTTCGCGCAACAGGCACAGGCGCAGTTTGCCGTCGGCAGTGAGGCGGGCGCGGGTGCAGGCGGAGCAGAACGGTTGTGTCACCGACGAAATAAAACCAATATCGCCTTTGGCGCCGGGAATGTGGAAAACCTGCGCTTCACCATCCATCTCACCATTGTTGGAGACCGCCAGCTTCCCAAACTCGGTTTCGATGTTTTGCTTGATCTGCGCCATCGTCACCATCTGGTTGACCTGTACATCGGTCGCGCCTGCAAAGGGCATCATCTCGATGAACCGCATCTGCCAGGGGCGGTCAATGGTCAGCGCGGCAAGATCGACCAGATCATCCTCGTTGTATCCTTTGACCGCCACCGCGTTCAGTTTGACTGGGGTCAGTCCCGCCCTCTCCGCCGCCAGGATTCCCTCCCAGACATCCGCCAATTTTCCCCAGCGGGTGAGCCGTTTAAATTTTTCCGGATTCAGGGTGTCGATGCTAATATTAACCCGTTGTAAACCTGCCTGCGCCAGGGGCTGCGCCAGTTTCTTTAAGAGGAGTCCGTTTGTTGTCATCGAAACCGAGCGGATGCCCTCTGTGGCGGCGATTCCACTCACGATCTCCACTACATTAGCGCGGACGGTTGGTTCGCCGCCCGTCAAGCGGATCTTGTCGAATCCGAGACTGGCGAACAACCGCGTAAAAAGCAGGATTTCGTCATCCTGCATCAGGTCGGCATTGGGCTGGAAGGTCATATCTTCAGCCATGCAATAAATACAACGCAGGTTACAGTGGTCTGTAAGGCTGATTCGTAAATAATGAATAGAACGTCCAAAACGGTCAATTGCCATGCGATTCCTGGTTTATACTTTCTAAAGATGGGGTGATAAAGCGCCCTGCTGTCTGGCCTAAAAAACTGTCGCGCACATCCCTCAAATTATAACAATATTATATGAATTTCCCGCCGATGATTGACGGGGTTGTCCAGGCGTGCTATCATCCCGCCCGCACTTATTTTTTGATCGCTAATTTGTTTTTATGCCGTTCTGTGGAAAAACGGGGGTTGCAGGCGGTAAAAATTTATAAAAGGAGTTATCGATGAGTTTTGAATTTGTTCTTCGCATTATTGGGATGATTGCGCTGGGAATTGGGGGTGGCTTTTGGGGGTTTGATCTTGCAAGGGCAAACCCGGAAGTTGCGGATGTGTATGCCACCACGATGGTTTTGGGACTGGTCGGCGCGCTGGCCGGATTGATCCTGACCCCTTACTTTACAACCCGCCCGTCGCGCTCCCTGCGATCCCTCTTTGGAAGGATGTCTGCCGAAAGCTTGTTTGCAGGGCTTGTGGGGCTGGTGGTCGGCCTGTTGATAGCGGCTTTACTTGCCTTTCCCCTCTCCATGCTCCCGGAACCTTTCAGCCAGATTTTGCCTTTTATCGCAGTTGTGATTTTTTCCTATTTTAGCGTTTCCCTTTTTGTCATGCGGCAGGGAGACATTATGGGATTGCTCAGCGCCATCGGCGGACGGAACGGCGAAGGCGGTTCATCCTCTTCTTGGAGCAACCTCAATCGCACCATCCTTCTCGATACCAGCGTTATCATCGACGGCCGTGTTGCCGATATTGCCCGCACCGGTTTTCTGCCCGGCACCCTGCTCATCCCGCGCTTTGTGCTGAATGAATTGCAATACATTGCAGACTCCCCCGATGGGATGCGCCGCCAGCGCGGACGCCGCGGCATGGAAGTTCTGGCTGAATTGCAGAAACTTCCCAACGTCCTCGTCCGCGTTTCAGACATCAACGTGGACGGCGTGCGCGAAGTGGACGACAAACTCATCGTTCTTGGCAAACAACTCAAAAGCCCTGTATTGACCAACGACTACAACCTCAACCGCATTGCCGAACTGCAGGGCGTAACCGTACTCAATATCAATGAATTGGCGAATGCCGTCAAGTCGGTGGTGCTGCCCGGTGAAGCGCTGCGTATCAACATCATTCAGGAAGGCAAGGAGCACAGCCAGGGCGTCGGCTACATGGATGATGGCACGATGGTGGTCGTGGAAAACGGCAAGGAATATATCGGCGAATACCGCGACGTGAACATCACCAAGGTCTTGCAGACCGCCGCGGGACGTATGATCTTCGGGCGCGTGGAAGAGGATCACAACGGGAAGAAAAGTAAGAAGTAATCAGTATGCAGTTGTCAGTGGACAGGGTGTAGCGATACACCCTGTTTTTATTTTGCCTCCGCTGTCCCCTTTCATCTGTGTTCATCTGTGGTTAAAATAGAAGCGTATTCAAAACATCCATCCATCTGAAGCGTCAGAAACTTCAGACACCTTTTTAAGAAGAGAAATCATGCTGAAAATCTACAACACCCTCACCCGCAAAACGGAAGAATTCCAAACCCTCGAACCGAACCTCGTCAAAATGTACGTGTGCGGTGTGACGGTTTACAACGACGCGCACGTCGGTCATGCCATGTCGGCGCTGGTCTTCGACATCATCCGCCGTTACCTGCAATATCGCGGATACACCGTCAAGCACGTCATGAACTACACCGACGTGGACGACAAGATCATCAACCGCGCCAACCAACTCGGCGAAGACCCGCTCAAACTTTCGGCGCGTTACATCGCAGACTACGCAGCCGACCTCAAGTCGCTGAACGTCCTGCCTGCCACATCCAACCCGCAGGTCAGCAAGACCATGCCGCTCATCATCCAGTTCATCGAAGGGCTGATTCAAAAAGGTCACGCCTATGCCGCGTCCAACGGCGACGTCTACTTTCGCGTCACCAGCGACGATGACTATGGCCGCCTCTCCGGGCGCAAGCTCGAAGAGATGCAAGCGGGCGCACGCATTGAAGTAGGCGAGGCAAAAGATCACCCGATGGATTTTGCGCTTTGGAAAGCCGCCAAGGAAGGCGAAATCTCGTGGGACAGCCCGTGGGGCAAAGGACGCCCCGGCTGGCACATCGAATGCTCCGCCATGAACCTCGCCGAACTCGGTGAACAGATCGACATCCACGGCGGCGGCAACGACCTGATCTTCCCGCATCACGAAAACGAAATCGCCCAAAGCGAGTGCTACACCGGCAAGGAATTCTCCCGCTATTGGATCCACAACGGCATGTTGCAACTCGGCGGCGAGAAGATGTCCAAATCGATGGGCAACATGGTCACCATCAAAAACTTCCTCTCGAAGCGCGAAGCCGACGTGATGCGAATGCTGGTGCTGAACGGGACCTACCGCGCGCCGCTGTCCTTCAACGAAGACACTCTTGACGCCGCGCAAAAAAACGTCGAGCGACTCAAATCCGCACTGCGACCTGCTTCTGCCTCGGCAAGCGGACTCAACCCCGAATCTTTGTCCGCGCTTGCGGCTGCCTCCGAAACCGCCAAAGCAAATTTCATCGAAGCCATGGACAGCGACTTCAACACCGCGGGGGCGGTTGCCGCACTGTTCGAACTCTCGAAGTTCATCAACACCGCACGTGACAACAACGCCACAGGTGAGCAACTCAAATCCGCTCAAGAAACTTTCCGTGAATTGGCGGGTGTGCTTGGACTCAAACTCGAAGAAAAACAAGGCTCAGGCGACGCCGACGCCTTCATCGACCTGTTGATCGAAGTCCGCGCGGAAGTACGCAAGCAGAAACTCTGGGCGCTCTCAGACCAGATCCGCGATAAGTTGAAGGAACTTGGGGTGACGATTGAAGATAGTAAAGATGGAACGAAGTGGCGATATTCGTAAGTCACGCGTCCTTCGGCTACGCTCAGGACGGATTTTGCACTGAGCGCAGTCGAAGCGCAAGCGACCAGTATTTTTTGTGATCTGGGGTTACCCCGCCCACCACCTGGCATAGACCGCCTGCGAAAGCAGGCGGTTTGCGCTTTTTTCCCGTGTGACCAGCTCTCCGCTGTCAAGGTTTCCCGGGTGTTGTTTCATCATCTCATCCAACCCTTGCGCCACATGAATTGCGGACGCGCGCACCGCGTACAGGGTGGCGATCACGAACAGCGGATTTTCGCTCAGGCAGGCGCGGCAGATTTCGAATAAATGCGGCAGTGACTTGTAGATTTCCCAGACCTCGCCTTTGGGTCCGCGCCCAAATTTGGGTGGGTCGAGGATGATCCCGTCGTAGCGGATGCCGCGCTTCTCCTCGCGCTGCATGTACTTGACCGCATCCTCCACAATCCAGCGGATGGGCTTCTCGCCAAGCCCGGACAACGCCTGATTCTCCCGCGCCCAACCCACAGACTTTTTCGAGGCGTCCACGTGAGTCACCTGTGCGCCCGCCGCCGCTGCGGATAGCGTCGCCAGTCCTGTATAGCCGAAGAGGTTGAGGACTTTCACAGGACGACCCGCCTTCTGGATGAGGTCAGCCATAAAGTCCCAGTGGGCGGCGACTTCGGGGAAGACACCCAGATGTCGCCCCGGCGTGGTCATCGCCCAGAAGCGCAATTGCTCCGCTTTTGCTAGGGGGTAACTCATCTCCCATTTTTCATCCACTCGTTTCTTGAAATCCCAATGCCCGCCGCTCTCTTCCGCAGTTGGCTGAAAGACCGCATGGGCAGAATCCCATTCCCGCTGGGGCAGGGATCGGCTCCACATGGCTTGGGACTCGGGTCGGGCGAAAATATATTTCCCGAAGCGTTCCAGTTTCAATCCGTCGCCTGAATCGAGCAGTTCGTAATCCTGCCAGCGGGCGGCTTCGAGCAGGGTGAAGGTGGGTGAGTTATGCATGTTGGATACCTGACTATTGATGGATGTGACGCGGTAGCGAAATTAACCCGAAACTCTCTTGATTTTTGTCTTTAAAGCAGTATAATATGGTAGAAAGTGGTAAGAAGTGGTAAGCGAGCGCCGGGTGCCCGGCGTTCGTCGCATTAAAAGGATAAGTAGAACATATGTTCCTTGGACAATTCCAGCACAACCTCGATGACAAAGGGCGACTGATGATTCCGTCGCGCTATCGTGACTTGCTGGAAGGTGGCGCCTTCATCACCCAGGGCTTCGACAAATGCCTGATGGTGATGAACGAGACTTATTTCAAGCAGGTCTACGAGCGCATCGAAGCCATGAACCTCGCCGACCCGACTGCCCGTCTCCTGCGCCGCTTGATTCTGTCCAACGCCTACCCCGTCGAACCCGACAAGGTGGGGCGCATCCTCGTACCGCAAAACCTGCGCGCCTTCCTCGGCATCGAAAACGGCGAACTGGTTGTGGCGGGACAAGGCGACTATTTCGAAGTGTGGACACCCGCGCTATGGCAGGAACAGATGGCTCAGTTGCAGGATACTGAAGCCAACAACCAGCGCTTCTCGACGTTGGATTTGTCCAAACAGTAGGGGCGGGGGGTCTCCCTGCCCGATTGGGCGACAGAACGTGGCCCCTACAGATATGAACCACATACCCGTACTTTACAAAGAGATTATACACGCACTGCAACCCAAAAGCGGTGGACGTTACGTTGACGGCACATTGGGCGCGGGCGGTCACGCTCGCGGGATTCTGGAGGCTTGCGCGCCGGATGGGCTTCTGCTGGGACTGGATGTTGACCCACAGGCGCTGGCGCTTGCTCGTGAGACCTTGGCTCCTTATGAGCGGCGCGCGCATCTCGCGCAAGCCTCCTACATCACCCTTGCCCGACAACTCGCCGATCTTCGCTGGGATGCAGTGGACGGGATCGTCCTCGATCTCGGCGCCTCCTCCATGCAATTTGACAACGCCGAACGAGGATTTTCATTCATGCAGGACGGTCCGTTGGACATGCGCTTCGGCCCCCATGCCTTGCAGAGCGCGGCGGACATTGTCAACACCTACGATGAAAAAGACCTGGCGGATTTGATCTTCCGCTATGGAGAAGACCGCGACTCGAGGAAAATTGCCCGCGCCATCGTCTCCAGCCGACCGCTTCGCACCACCCGTGAGCTGGTTGCCGTCATCGAGAAGGCGTCTCCCCGAAGAGGCGACCGAGTCCACCCTGCCACGCAGACTTTTCAAGCCCTGCGGATCGTCGTCAACGAGGAACTGTCAGCGGTGGAGAACGTGCTTCCGCAGGCAGTCGCCAGCCTGAAGCGCGGCGGACGGTTCGCCGTCATCTCCTTCCACTCGCTGGAAGACCGCATCGTCAAGGATTTCTTCCGCGAACAAAGCAAAGACCTCGTCAACCCGCCCTACGAGAGAATCTACGAAGAAGAACGCAGGGCAGTCGTCAAAATCATCAACAAAAAACCGATTGTGGCTTCCGATGAAGAAGTGAAGACCAATCCGAGAGCGCGCAGCGCAAAACTTAGAATTATCGAAAAGATATGAACATACCGAACGTCAACGTCACTCATCTGGTACATGCTTACAAAGTCGCTCCCTGGCGCGTTCAACGCCAGTGGATTGGCAGCGCATTGCTTGCGGTGGTTGTGTTCGCCATGATCGCCACGCTTTACCTGGATGTGACTTCGCAAGCCGCCATCACCGGGCGTGAAATTCAGGACTTGAACGTTGCCATTTCTGCCAGCCAGCAGTCAAGCGCAGACTTGCAGACCCAACTCGCCCTGTTGACTTCGGTGCGGGTGATGGAAGAACGCGCGCTCGAAATCGGTTTCCGTCCTGTCGAAGCGGGCGAGGCGGAATATCTTTCGGTGCCGGGCTATGTGGTGCTTGAACCCGACATTCTTTCCTCCGTATCCCAGCCACAGTTGAGCGCCTTGACCATCCCGCCCGAATACAGCGAATCCCTCTTTGAATGGGCAGACAAGAAGATTACCACGCGGGGCGCTCCATGAGACAACAATACGCGTTCCGCATTCAATTTTTGGCTGGAATCATGGGTTTGATTGCGTTTGCCATCATCGCCCAGATGACCCGCATCCAGAACAGCCCCGAAGCGGCTCTCTTCCGTCAGCAGGCTTCGAACTACGCCTACGTGTTGCGGACTTTCTACCCGGATCGCGGCGAGATTTACGACCGCAACGGTCACATGCTTGCCGGCAACAAAACCGTCTACGAAGTCGGGGTCAACCTGACCGTTGTCAAAGACCCGCGTGCCATCGCCACCGCCGTCGGCGCGGAGCTTGGAAGGGATTACCAGCAATTGCTGGACGCCATCCAAAACCCAGCTGCAGGCGTTTCCTATATCGTGCTTTCAGACTTTGTCGAAGCAGATTCCGCGAACAGGCTTCAAGAATTAAAGAAGGCAATGCAGGATAATGCGGCTGAAGGAGTTTCAGGCGGTTTGACCGGTCTGGAGTTTAAATCTCATCCGCAGCGCAGTTACCCGGAAAATTCCCTGGCTTCGAACGTCATCGGCTTCGTCAGCCGTGAGGGACGCGGTTACTTCGGCATCGAGGAAAAATACGACACCCTGCTTGCGGGCAGCCCAGTGCAGACATTTGTCCCCACCGACCCGAACAAGGCGTTTGAAATTCCGCGCGTGCTGAACGGCACCACCCTCGTCCTCACCGTCAACCGTGACCTGCAAGCCGCCGCCGAACAAATCCTCGATGAATCGCTGGAAACCTACGGCGCGGATAATGGCGTGATTGCTGTCATGGACCCGCGCAACGGAGAAATGCTTGCCATGGCGGTCACCCCGCGCATGGATTTGAACCAGTTCTGGAATTATGCCAGTATCTACAACAAAGCCAGCGACTTCAACCCGATTGTCTCCAAGCCCTACGAGCCGGGTTCCGTCTTGAAAATCCTCACCATGGCAGCCGCGCTCGACAGCGGCACGGTCACGCCCGGCACCACCTATCTCGACACCGGCGCCATCATGGTCGGCGGCGCCACCATCCAAAACTGGAACCAGGAACCCTGGGGCGTGCAGGATATGACCGGCTGTTTGCAGCACTCGCTCAACGTCTGCATGGCCACCATCTCCACCCAAATGGGGGCAGACACTTTCTACGGCTACATGGATAATTTTGGATTCGGGCACTTGACCGGCATTGATCTTGCCGGCGAATCTGCCGGCAGGCTCAAACTCCCCGGCGATGAAGACTGGTATCCAGTTGACCTCGGCACCAACTCCTTCGGCCAGGGCGTTTCCTCCACCCCGCTCCAAATCATGATGGCGGCCTCATCCATCGCCAACGGTGGACAGGCGGTCACCCCGCACGTGTTATACGCCATGGTGCGAGACGGACGCCAGTACAATGTCCCGGCCCAGTTCGCGGGTTCGCCCATCTCCGAGCAAACCGCCGACACGCTTTCCGGTATGCTCGCAGTCTCGCTTGAATCCGAAGGCTCACTGGCTCTGCTCCCCGGCTACCGCGTGGCAGGCAAGACGGGCACAGCGCAAATCCCGGTGGATGGGTTCTACGACAACACCCAAACCAACGCCTCCTTCATCGGTTGGGGACCGGTGGACGACCCCAAATTTATGATCTACATCTGGCTCGAACGTCCCTCCGCCTCGATCTGGGGTTCCGAAACCGCCGCCCCGGTCTTCGCTGAAATTGCGGAGAGAACCGTCGTCCTTTTGGATATCCCGCCTGACCATATTCGACAGCAAATGGCGGCAAAATAACATGTTTACCCTCGCAGACCTTCTCGAAGCCCTGACCACTGTTCGCGTCCCGAACGCAACCACTCCCATCGTGGAAGCGGTCATCGACTCTCGTCAGGTGGTCGCCAATTCCCTCTTTGTCGCCATCCCCGGCGAAAATGTGGATGGACACGACTTCATCCCCGAAGCCTTCAAGAGGGGGGCGACTTTTGCTTTAACCCAGAAGGAAACTCCCGACTTCCAGACCCTCGATTTGCGCGGCGGACACCTGGCTGCATCGCCCCTCGATTTGTCCACGCCCCTTTTCTTGCGTGTAGAAAACGCCGAATCCACCTTCGATTTTTCCGCACCCCTTTGTTTGCGTGTAGACAACACTGTCTCCGCCCTGCAACAAGCCGCGCGATTCTGGCGTCGCAAGTTGAATTTGAGAGTGGTCGGCATCACGGGCAGCGTGGGCAAGTCCACCACCAAGGAAGCCACCGCCGAAGTGCTGGGAGTCCGCTACCGGACTTTGCGCAGCCCCGGCAACATGAACAACGAAATCGGTTTGCCGCTTTCCATCCTGAAACTCGATTCAGGTTACGAGCGCGCCGTTTTGGAAATGGGATTCTACGTCCCCGGCGAGATTCAATTCCTGTGTGACATTGCCCAGCCCCACATCGGCGTGGTGACCAATATCGGCACTGTCCACGCGGAACGCGCCGGGTCGCAGGAAGCCATTGCCCGTGGAAAAAGTGAACTGATTCAGGCGCTCCCCGAAGACGGCGTTGCCATCCTCAACTTCGACGACCCCTGGGTGCGCAAGATGGAAGAGAAGACCAAAGCCCGCGTCTTTTTCTACGGGCTTTCCCCCGAAGCCGATTTATGGGCTGACCAGATCGAAGGCTTGGGTTTGGACGGCATCCGCTTCCGCCTGCACTACAAAGGCGAAACCATCCACTCGCACGTGCCGATGATTGGGCGGCATTCTGTCCACACGGTTTTACGCGCGGCCGCTGTCGCCCTCAACGATGGCTTGACCTGGCAGGAAATCTTCGAGGGTCTCTCTCGTGGACGCACCCAACTGCGCCTTGCCGCAGTCCGTACGAAGACGGGCGCGTTGATTTTGGACGACACCTACAACGCCTCGCCTGAGTCCATGCTGGCGGCGCTCAGCCTGCTCGACGAATTGGAAGGACGAAAGATCGCCGTGCTGGGTGACATGCTCGAACTGGGCCCCTACGAACGGCAGGGACACGAACTGGTCGGGATGCGCGTGGCACAGGTGGCGAAGATTTTGCTGACGCTTGGTCCGCGCGCCCACATGATCGCCGATTCAGCCCGCCGCGCCGGCATGAAACCCTCGAAAATTTACGAGTTCGAACAATCCGAACCCATCACAGATTGGTTGAACAAGAACCTCGCATCGGGCGATGCCGTGTTGATCAAAGGCTCGCACGGCTTGCGCATGGACCGCATCACCGCCGCTTTGGAGATTCAATCGTGAGACAAATCGCCCTTTCGCTCAGCCTTGCAGGGCTCACCTTTTTGATGACCGTTATTTGGGGCGGCCCCCTGTTGCGAATTTTGCGCCACTTCAAGATCGGCAAAATTATTCGCGTGGAAGAGCCGGGTCATCATGGCGTGAAGATGGGAACGCCCACCATGGGCGGCGTGATGTTCATCCTGCCCGTTTTGCTTTTCAGCGGATTACTCAACTTCGTGGCGTTGAGCGGCTTGAGCGGCGGGGTGGGGCGCTCGGTGCTGGTTCCCATGGCGGTCATGCTTGGCTTTGCCGTCCTCGGCGCGGTGGACGATTGGGAAGGCATCCGTGGCAAACGCAAAGGCGACGGAATGCGCGCCCGCACCAAGTTTGCCTTTCAGGTCATCCTTGCGCTGGTGACCGCCTACATCCTCAAATATCGCATGGACGTGCCCGACCTGTGGTTTCCGGGCTTGTTCTTCGAAATCGAACTCGGCTGGTTGTACGTGCCGATGGCCGCCTTTATCATCGTTGCGGAATCCAATGCCCTTAACTTCACCGACGGACTCGATGGGCTGGCAGGCTTGATTGCCGCCACTGCCATTGCCGCTTTTGGCGGCATCGCCCTCGTTCAGGAACAGATTTACGTGGCGCGTTTTTGCTTTATCCTGGTCGGCGCGCTCTTTGGCTTTTTGTGGTTTAACGTCCACCCCGCTGAATTGTTCATGGGCGACACGGGTTCGCTTTCCCTCGGCGCGGTGATGGCTGTGATTGCCCTGATTACCGGACAGTGGCCCATGCTGTTGGTGATTGGCATCATCCCGCTTAGCGAAATGTTGAGCGTGGTGATTCAAATCGGTTACTTTAAGTGGACAAAGGGCAAACGCTTCTTCAAGATGGCGCCCATCCACTTGCACTTTGAACTGCTCGGCTGGAGCGAGACCCAGGTCGTGCAGCGCTTCTGGCTCATCGGCTTGATTGCCGCGTTGATTGGAATAGGACTTTCGCAGGTTTAAGAGGTAATTGGTAAATAGTAATTACCAATTACCAATTACCAATTACCAATCTCTAATTACTGCATACCAAACCATGACCAACTGGAACTCCACTCACACCCTCATCCTCGGAGCCGCGAGACAAGGCATTGCCCTTGCCCGCTGGCTCGCTCGTCACGGCTCGCACGTGACCTTGAGCGATTCGCGGACTTTGGAGCAATTGACCTCCGCCCGTGAATCCCTCGCAGATGTGGATGTGACCTGGGCTGTGGGCGGGCATCCGCTGGAGTTGCTCGACGGCGTGGATGTGCTTTGTCTTTCGGGCGGCGTCCCGCTCACTTTGCCCATCGTGCAGGAAGCCGTCAAGCGCGGCATCCCGCTTTCCAACGATACCCAGATTTTCATGGAAGTCGCGCCCTGCAAAACCGTCGGCATCACCGGCTCGGCAGGCAAGACCACGACCACAACGCTGGTCGCTGAAATGGCAAGGCTGGACTATGGACTGCGGACCGCCGACGGTGCAAAGACATCGTCCGCCGTCCGCGGTCCACGGTCTTTTGTGGGCGGCAACATCGGTGACCCGCTCATCAACTACGTGGACGAGATGACCGCCGATGACCTCGCAATTATTGAGATTTCATCCTTCCAACTGGACCAGATGACCATCTCGCCAAACGTGGCGGCAATCCTCAACATCACGCCCAACCACCTCGACCGCCACGGTACGATGGAAGCGTACACCGCCGCCAAAGCGCGGATTTTGGACTTCCAAAAAGATAAAGACACCGCCATCCTCGGCTGTGACGACAAAGGCGCGTGGAGTTTGCGGAATCAGGTCAAGGGCAAATTACTGACCTTCAGCCTGAAAGATTTTCCCGAACATCTCGACGGCGCGTATTTCCACGATGGATTGTTGAGCCTGCGCGAAGGCAAAGCCTATGTTCCTTTGCTGTCTCGTGACAAAGTCCAACTGCGCGGCGACCATAACGTGGCGAACGTCCTCGCGGCATTTACCATCGGCCACGCGGCTGGACTCAAATTGGACGCCATGCTCGAAGCGGTTGAAGAATTTCGCGGTGTGCCGCATCGGCTGGAACTTGTCCGCGAGTTGCGCGGCGTGCGCTGGTACAACGACTCGATTGCCACCGCGCCCGAACGCAGCATGGCGGCGATCCACGCCTTTGATGAGCCGATTGTTCTCATGCTCGGCGGACGCGACAAGGACCTGCCCTGGGGTGAAATTTCCAACCTAATTCATCAGCGGGTGGATCACGTGGTGGTCTTCGGCGAGGCGGCAGAACTGATTCAGAAAGCAGTATCCGCTTCGGGCGGGGCGAAGAAAAGTTTGAAGCGGGCGACCAATCTCGAAGAGGCGGTCACGCTTGCAGCCGAAACCGCATCCGCTGGGGACGTTGTCCTGCTTTCGCCGGGCGGCACGAGTTACGACGCGTTCAAAGATTTCGCAGAGAGAGGAGAAGCCTTTAGAAAATGGGTACGGGAACTTTCGTAAGAGAGCGCTATGCTTCCAATAACAGCCGCGGACTTGTGCGCGGATTCGACATGCCTTTGCTGGTGGTCGTCGTGACGCTGGCGGTCTTCGGGCTTGCCATGTTGTACTCATCTTCATGGGACTTCTCGCTTGGCGCGTATGGCGACGCCATGCACATGTTCAACCGCCAGTTGACCTGGCTGGGCATTGGTACGGCGGCTGCGGTCATCCTTGCGTTTTTCGATTATCACAACTGGCGCAGGCTGGTCGTGCCGGTCATGGCGGTGACCATTGTCCTGCTGATTTCAGTTCTCTTTATGAATGGCATTCTTTTCGGAGCCAAACGTTCCATTTTGAACGGTTCCGTTCAACCTTCGGAATTGGCGAAACTGGCTTCGATCTTGTACCTGAGCGTCTGGCTGTATGCCAAGCGCGAACACCTGCACGATATTTCACTTGGATTGATTCCGCTGGGCGTCATCCTCGGCGTGGTCGGCGGCTTGATTTATCAACAGCCCGATTTGAGCGCGGCGGGAACGGTGTTGATCCTCGGCGGATTGCTCTTCTTCCTCGCCGGCGGCGACTTGAAACAAATCGGCGGATTGCTCGTGATTGCCGTGATCGCCGCCTGGTTTGTCTCGTCCATCAGCCTGACCGGTCAACAGCGCGTAGCGGATTTTATGGCAGGTATCAAAGACCCGTTGCAGGCTTCGTATCACGTGCGCCGCTCGTTTGAGGCAATCGTCAACGGCGGATGGTTCGGCGTCGGGCTGGGACAATCGCAATCCAAACTCACCGGTCTGCCCGTGCCGCCCACCGACAGCGTCTTTGCCGTTGTGGTCGAAGAATTGGGCTGGTTCGGCGCGGTCGGTTTGATTTCGCTTTACGGCTTTCTCGTCTGGCGCGGACTGGTCATCGCCCGCCGCGCGCCCGACATGCTTGGCACGCTCCTTGCTTCGGGGCTTGCAATCTGGGTCGGTTTTGAATCTCTGGTCAACATGGCGGTGATGGTCGGCTTGCTGCCCTTCGCGGGCAACGCCTTGCCCTTCATCAGCGCGGGCGGCTCCAACCTGGTCGCCACGCTTGCCGCGATTGGAATTTTGTTCAACATTTCCCGACAGCGAGGCGAAGGCGCCCTGGCTGATGAAGAATGGAGGTCTTACGGTGCGGTTGCTCATTTGCGCAGGTGGGACGGGCGGCGGGGTCTATCCCGCGCTCGCCGTGCTAAACGCGCTAACCAGTCAACAAACCCGGACTGATGTCCTCTGGGTTGGCGGTGAAGGCGGCATGGAAGAGGAACTCGTGAAACGCGCGGGCATCCCCTATCGCTCCATCCCTGCCGCGGGCGTGCATGGCGTCGGTCTGCGCGCACTGCCCGGCAACGTGGCGAAACTCGCTCGCGGTGTGCTGGCTTCGCGCCGCATCCTGCGCGAGTTTAAGCCCGACGCGCTCTTCTTCACCGGCGGCTTTGTTGCCGCACCCATGGCGCTGGCTGGCATGAACATCCCGACCGCTCTGTATGTACCGGACATCGAACCCGGACTGGCTCTCAAATTTTTGTCACGTTTTGCGGATGTGATTACCGTGACTGCGGACGACTCGCGGAAGTTTTTCCCAAACTCGAAGCGAATCGTCCTCACAGGCTACCCGCTCCGCGCCGACCTCTCGAACTGGTCCCGCGAAAAAGCCTTTTCCCACTTCGGGCTGGACGCTTCCCTTCCCACCCTGCTCGTCACCGGCGGAAGCAAAGGCGCGCGCTCCATTAACATGGCGCTCTTGAAGAATCTCCGCGACCTGTTGGGTGTTGCGCAAATCATTCACATCACCGGTTCCCTCGATTGGGACACCGTCGAAAAATCGGCGCAGGAACTCCCCGCAGAGTTGAAGTCCCGCTACCACATCATGCCTTACCTGCATGAAATGGGAGCTGCCCTCGCCGCCGCCGATTTGGTCCTCTCGCGTGCGGGCGCATCCACTTTGGGCGAGTATCCGCTGTTTGGTCTGCCGGCCGTGCTGGTCCCGTATCCGTATGCCTGGCGCTATCAAAAAGTCAACGCCGATTATCTTGCCGAACGCAATGCGGCAGTTGTTTTACAGGACGAACTCTTGAACGAAAAACTTTTGGAAGTGTTGAAAGGCCTCTTGCTTGATAAAAATAAACTCGAAACCATGCGCGTTGCCGCGAGGAAATTATCGCATCCCGACGCCGCGGCAATGATCGCCAGTCAACTGCTTGAACTGGCTGGAGGACAGCCCCTATGATGAGCATTATCTACCTCTTTTGGATGTACGTTTTTCTATTTGGCGTCATCGGCGCCATGCGCGGCTGGGCAAAGGAATTGATGGTCGCATTTAGCGTGGTCACTTCGCTGGCGGTCAATTTGCTGCTGGAAAAATACATCCCCCTTGTCCGTGACCTCGATAAGGCAAGCGGCTCCGTCTTTTGGATTCGCACCCTCATTCTGGTTGCGCTGGTTTACTTCGGCTACCAGACCGTGTCCATCTCGCGCTTTGCATCCAAGGCGGTGCGTGAGCGTTTGCAAGACTCGATGTTCGGCGCAGTGCTGGGCGGGTTCAATGGCTATTTGATAGCGGGTTCCATCCTTTACTATAATCATGTGGCGAACTATCCCTATTCCGACATTATCAGCCCCGCCACAGACCCGGTCGTTATCGACGCAATCAACAGAATGATAGAGTATATGCCGCCGCGCTTCCTCGGCGAGCCCGGCATCTATTTCGCTGTCATCATCATCCTCATCTTTATTATTGTCGTTTACATCTAGCCATACCATCAAACAATTACCAATCGCTAATTACCAATTACCATTATGACTCGCGTTCACTTCATCGGCATCGGAGGTTCAGGACTTTCCGCCATCGCGCGGTTGCTCAAGGAGAGCGGCTACGAGGTGACAGGTTCCGACCGCATGCTTTCCCCCTTTGCACTCGACCTGCAAAAAGAAGGCGTGACTGTTTACGTCGGTCATCATCCGCGCAATGTGGGTGACGCGAACCTCGTCATTCGTTCCTCCGCCATCGGAGACGATAATCCCGAAGTGGCTGCCGCCTTGCAGAAGGGCATCCCCGTTTACAAACGTGCCGACTTCCTCGGACGGCTGATGGCTGACCAGATGGGCATTGCCGTGGCTGGGACTCACGGCAAGACCACCACCACCGCCATGATCGCCTGGACTTTGTACGCCATGAACCGCGACCCATCCTTCATCATCGGCGGGACCCTCGGCAATTTGGGCGTCAACGCCCGCGCAGGCAAGGGCAACCATTTCGTCATCGAAGCGGACGAATATGACCGCATGTTTTTAGGTCTCAAGCCGCATATTGCCGTCGTCACCAACCTGGAGCATGACCACCCCGATTGCTACCCGACCTTCGACGACATGTACACTGCCTTTCAAGCCTTTGTCGACCTGATCCCGCCCGACGGTTCTCTGGTTGTTTCGGCTGAGGATGATGGCGCTGTTTCACTACTGTCTTATGCCCGCCGCAAGGGCTTGAACGTGGTTTCCTACAGCCTATACAGCGAGATGACCATCAACAGTCCGCAGTGGATGCAGGCGCGTGTGCCGCGTCCCAACCAGCGCGGCGGATATGATTTTGCCGTGATGACCAATGTCGGTGAGGGGATCGCCAGCGTTAATGTTTCCCTGCAAGTGCCGGGTGAACACAACGTCCGCAATGCGATGGCGACGCTCTCTGTGATGGCCACCATGGGACTTCCTCTTCAGGAAGCGGCGGATGCATTGAGCCAGTTCACCGGCACAGGACGTCGTTTCGAGGTCAAGGGCGAAGTCAAGGGCGTGACCGTGATCGACGACTACGCCCACCATCCAACCGAAATCCGCGCGACGCTGGCGGGTGCGAAGGCTCGCTATCCAGGACGCCGCATCTGGGCGGTTTGGCAGCCTCACACTTACTCGCGCACGCAGACCCTATTCTTCGAGTTTTCCCGCGCCTTTGCCGATGCCGACGAGGTCCTCGTAACCGAAATTTACGCCTCGCGTGAAGCCAAACAGGATTTTTCGTCCGCCGAGGTGGTGAGCGCCATGCCACATCCCTCTGCCCGTTACAGCGGAACGGTTTCCGAAACCGCCGAATACTTATTGAAGAATCTTCACCCCAGCGATGTTGTACTTGTCCTCTCGGCTGGCGACGCCGACCAGATTAGTGCGGAGGTTTTGAAGAGACTATGACCACACCCGCCCGTTTTTTAGATGTGTTGCGCCTGAAATGTGGCGCTGCGGTTCAGGAGAATATCTCTCTTGCACCGTACACATCCGCGCGGATAGGCGGTCCCGCCGATATTCTAGTCACTGTCAAATCGGCCAATGAGTTTGCCCAGGCGATCAAGGTCATCTGGAATTACGGGATGCCGTACCGAATTTTGGGCAGCGGCTCGAATGTCCTGGTCAGCGACAAGGGCGTACGCGGCGTGGTGGTTCTGGATCGGGCGAAGGATGTCCGCTTCGAGGGGGGCGACCAGCCCACAGTCTGGAGCGAAGCGGGAGTCATCTTGAGCAACCTGGCAAACCGCTGCGCGTCCAAAGGATTCTCAGGCCTGGAGTGGGCGGCGACAGTTCCCGGTACTGTGGGAGGCGCGGTCTACGGCAATGCCGGCGCGTTCGGCGGCGACATGTCTGCCAATTTGATTTGGTCTGAAGTCATAACGAAAGACGCGCGTGAAAGATTGTCTGTTGAACAAATGGCGTATGGCTATCGCACCAGTGTTTTGAAACGCGGCGAAGTGAATGCAATAGTACTTTCGGCTATGTTGAGGTTAAAAAATGCAAGCAGTGAGGAAGTGTCTGCTAAAATCAGCGAATTCAGCGAACGCCGAAAGTCTGCGCAGCCGCCCGGTGCGAGCATGGGTTCCATGTTCAAAAACCCTGCGGGTGATCATGCGGGACGATTGATTGAAGCCGCGGGTCTCAAAGGGACTCGCGTCGGCAACGCTGAAATCAGCACGAAACACGCAAACTTTTTTATCAACCACGGCGAGACCCGCGCAAGTGATGTCCGCGAGTTGATCGATTTAACCCGCAACACGGTGAAACAAAAATTTGGCGTTGAACTTGAATTGGAAGTTGAACTGATTGGAGAATGGTAACTTGAAGAAACTTCGCGTTGCAGTTTTATTCGGTGGTCGTTCCGGCGAACATGACGTTTCGCTCATGTCTGCGCGTTCCGTGCTTGGCGCGCTCGACCCCGAAAAATACGAAGTAACCCAGGTTGGCATCACGCTGGATGGCGAGTGGTACCACGGCAGGAACACACTGGACGCCTTTACGCAGGGCAGCCTAGAGAATTTGAATCGCGTAGTCCTGCCGCAGGAACCTTCGCATTCCGCGCTTTACGTCTTGCGGAATTGGAAACACGGCGAAGCGCTCGAAAAACTTGCCGACATCGATGTCTTCTTCCCCGTCTTGCACGGACCATTTGGCGAAGATGGAACCATTCAAGGTTTGCTCGAACTGGCTGACGTTGCCTACGTCGGCGCCGGTGTGGTCGGTTCCGCCGTCGGCATGGACAAGGCTGTTTTCAAGGACGTGATGCGGGCACATGGAATCCCGATGGTCGAATCCATACTCATTCTGCGCACGGACCTCGAACAAGATATGAACGCCGTCATCGAGAAAGTTGAGAAGATGGGCGAGTACCCCTTCTTTGCCAAACCCGCCAACCTCGGATCGTCGGTTGGAATCAGCAAGTGCAATTCCCGCTCCGACCTCGGCGAAGGGCTGATGGAAGCCGCCCGCTTCGACCGCCGACTCATCGTCGAGAAGGGCGCGCGCAACGCCCGCGAGATCGAAGTCAGCGTGCTGGGCAACGAAGAGCCGCAAGCCTCCGTTTGCGGAGAGGTTTTGCCGAGCCGCGAGTTTTACTCCTACGAATCGAAATACATCGACGGGACTTCCGGTTTGATGATCCCTGCCGAATTGTCCGCCGAAGTCAGCGACAAAATCCGCGAGTACGCCATCCGCGCCTACAAAGCCATCGACTGCGCCGGCATGGCGCGCGCCGATTTCTTTGTAGACGGCAAGACCAATCAAATCTATTTGAACGAACTGAACACGCTGCCGGGCTTCACATCCATCAGCATGTATCCGAAGTTGTGGCAGGCAAGCGGCGTGACCTATCCCCAACTGGTCGACCGCCTGATCGAACTTGCGCTCGAACGCAAGGCACAGCGCGACCATACCGAACATCGGAGAACAACGTGAGCGAGAAGAAAGAACTATCCCGCGCTGAGATCGCCCGCCTGCGCCGCGCTCAACGCGCAGCGCATGAATTGACACAGGCCACCAGGCGCGCAGTCAAACCGGTTGCGCCGGTTTCTTCGCGTGTCGCCGTGCCACATGAGACCCGCCGCCGGGCTGCTTCTCCGCGACGGTTCAACATCGCCCTGGGCATATCTGACGTTTATTTGAACGCGCCTCCGTCTCCACGTTTCCTCAACGGCTGGCGAACCGGCTCCATTTTCCTTGTTATCTTACTGGGCGCGGCGCTTTACCTTGTGCTTTCCCTGCCGTACTTCCGTGTGCCCAGCGCCACGATCCTCGGCAACAGCCGCCTGACTCGCGAAGAAATCGAAACCGCGGCAGGCGTGCTCGGCCACTCTATTTTCACAGTTCAGCCCGACGAAGTGGAAACCCGCCTCCGGATGAATTTCCCCGAACTGCTTTCCGTGAAAGTGGATATCTACCTGCCCAACCATGTTTACGTCACAATGACCGAGCGCGACCCGGTCATCCTCTGGCAGCAGGATGAAGGCTACACATGGATCGACGCGACGGGCGTGGCGTTTCGCCCGCGTGGAATCATCGCCGGATTGGTCCCGGTCAAAGGGCTGGTGATTCCGCCTCCGGGGCCCGCTTCGCTGAATGACCCGCTCAGCCCGACGCCGTACATGCAGCAGGAACTGGTGGATTCGATCCTTCTCCTCGCCCCGCATGTGCCTGCCGACACGACAATGGTCTTTGATCGCAGCTTCGGGCTTGGCTGGGTTGACTCCCGGGGCTGGAAGGCCTTCTTCGGGACAACCGTGAAGGACATGCCTTTGAAAATCCGCGTTTATCAATCGCTTGCAGATTCGCTTGTCAGCCGCGGCGTGTCTCCCACGTTGATCAATGTCATGTATCCCGATGCGCCGTTCTATCGCGCAGTTGAAGTTGATGAAGAAGAGTTTTCACTAAGCAGCGGACAGTAATTCGATGGATGAGATTGTTGTTGGTATCGACGTAGGCACGACGAAAGTTTGCACCCTGGTTGGGCGGGTGGAGGACTCGCGCGCCGTATCCATCCGTATCCTCGGAGTGGGTATCGAACCTTCGGATGGAATCCGCAAGGGAATCATTGTGGATCTGGCCGCCGCGTCGAAAGCCATCAAACGCTCGGTTGAAAAAGCCGAAAGCACCTCCGGCCTGGAAATCACCACCGCAATGGTCAGCCTGGCGGGCGCGCACGTTTCATCGATCAACAGTCGCGGAACCACCGGCGTGCCCGGCGGAATTATCACCGACAACGACATCGCCCGCGCACTCGAACAGGCGCAAGCGGTTGCCATTCCCTATGACCGTGAAATTGTGCATGTCATCCAGCGCGGCATGACTGTGGATGGGCAGGAAGGCATCCGCACCCCGGTTGGGATGCACGGCTACAAAATCGAAGTCGAAACGCACATCATCACCGCTGCCGGGGCAACCGTGGATAACCTCCGCAGGTGCGTTGGTGCGGCGGGAGTGAACATCCAGCAATTTGTTTTGAATCCGCTTGCCTCGGCGGAAGTGGTGCTGACCGAGCAGGAGCGTCTGATGGGGGTGGCGGTCTGCGACATCGGCGGCGGCACTACCGACCTGGCGATCTACGTCGACGGCGATGTCTGGCACACGATGGTGCTTGCCGTTGGCGGCAATCATCTCACGCAGGATATTGCCCACGGTCTGCGCCTGCCCCTGGCCCAGGCTGAGGAAGTGAAAAAGAAGCAGGGTCACGCCCTCAAGTCTGAGGTTGGCATGGAGGAGTTTTTCTCCATCCGCCCGTTCGGAGAAGACAACGATTCCCGCATCAACCGCCAGGATCTGGCGCACATCATCGAAGCCCGCACTGAGGAAATCTTCGACCTGATCATGCAGGAGATCAAACGCTCCGGTTATGACGGCCTGCTCCCCGCAGGTATGGTATTGACGGGCGGCACTTCGGCGCTGCCCGGCATCAAGCGCGTTGCCAGTGATGCCCTGGGAATGCCCGTCCGTACCGCCCAACCTGAGAACCTGACCGGATTGGTGGACAAGTTGGGGTCGCCCGCCTATTCCACAAGCGTCGGTTTATTGCGCTGGGCAGCCACGATGAGACAGAGCGATGTCGTTATTTCAAGTGAGACCAGAAGTCGTCGCAGGTCGAGAGGAGAACAAGGTATGGATTTTGAAGCAGTCAAGAATTGGATGAAACGTCTGCTGCCGTAACCAGCAAACGATGTAACCATCGAACCAAAGAACTATTGATAACCCTTTTAAAAATCGTCATTCTCGTTTAAGATTTGGCATATTCCTGCCAGGAGGAACAAATGGACTCGAACAAAAGACTTCCGAATTCCGAAACCTTCGCCCGCATAAAAGTGATTGGCGTGGGCGGTGGCGGACAAAACGCCATCAATCGCATGATGGAGGAAGGCATCCAGGGCGTTGAATTTATTGTTGCCAACACCGACGCGCAAGCCCTGACCCTTTCGCGCGCTCCCATTCGCGTGCGCCTCGGCGACAAACTCACGCGCGGGCTTGGCGCGGGCGGCGACCCCGAAGTTGGCCGCAAAGCCGCCGAAGAATCATCCGACGAACTTTATAACGTGCTCAAGGGCGCCGACATGGTCTTTGTGACAGCGGGCATGGGCGGCGGAACCGGCACGGGCGCGGCTCCCATCGTATCGCAGGTCGCCAAGGAATGCGGCGCGTTGACCATCGGTGTGGTGACGCGTCCCTTTACCTTTGAAGGCGGCAAGCGCACGCAGTCTGCTGAAGCGGGCGTGGAAAAGATGAAGGAACACGCCCACACATTAATTTCGATTCCCAATGACCGTCTCCTGCAACTGGCGGATAAAAAATCCTCCCTGCAAGACGCCTTCCGCATGGCCGACGAAGTGCTGCATCAGGGCATTCAAGGCATCTCGGAACTCATCACCACTCCCGGCTTGATCAACCTTGACTTTGCCGACGTGAAGACCATCATGTCTGAGGGGGGCGCGGCGCTCATGGCGGTTGGTCGCGGTTCCGGCGACGACCGCGCCAAGGTCGCGGCGGAGCAGGCGATCTCCAGCCAGCTTCTCGACATCACCATTGACGGCGCGCGCGGC
>CAILWD010000597.1 GCA_903837815.1 uncultured Chloroflexota bacterium
CAATGCCAGAACTAAAATGGATTTGCATTCGGGGAGGATTTGTTTGGGGTCGGCGCGGCGGGCGCGGCTGTGTTCGTCGGCGAGGTAGTCCATGCCAGCGTGGTTGCTCTGTTTGAGCCAGTTCGCGAAAATGCCGTAATGTGTGGGCGGCGCACAAGAAGCAACGCCAGCCAGGACGAATCCCAACTGGCGCGCTTTGTTTAGAATGGCTTGTTTGAGCGTGGAGGTCAATTGTTATTTGACGACAATTTTCACGAAGATGGCTTTGCCAAAGGGAATGCCTTTGGCGTTTGCCATTTGCCAGGCGCTGGTGTACTCGCCGACAGCGGTTGGCGCTTTGAAGTTGACTGATACGTCAACTTCCTGACCCACTTGAATTACGGTTCCGAGCGGAACGGGCGTGCCGCTCATCTGATCGGTGTAACCGGCGTAGATCAGTCCATATCCTTCGCCCCAGGCGCAAATTCCCGTATTTTTGATCTTCCAGGTCTTGACAAAATCCTGTCCGGGGGTCATTTGGGTGCCGTCTAAAATAGTTACATCGATAGTGGCGTCGTCCCAGGTGTAATCGTCACATAGTTGGCCCGGAGTACCCAAGGCAATTTGGGTTGGGTCGGTGGCATAGGCGATGGTGGGAGTTTCCGTCGGCGGTTCGGGAGTTGGGGTCTCGGTGGGCGGAAGCGGGGTGGGAGTGAATGCCGCGGCAGTCAGCGTGAACTCCGCCACCACCGTGTAAGCCGCCGAGGTGCGCACAGCGAGCACATCCGGCGTTGGCACGATGGGAGTGGCCGGCGCGCAGGCGGCAAGGATCAGGGCGGTTGTCAGCAAAAGGATAGCCGATTTAATCTTCATTATGTCCTCTTTTGGTTAGTATCTGCGTTCGAAAACGCGACGGCACGATCAATCATCAGCCGCATCGGCTGTTGCCGTGGCGGCTTCCGCCGTTGCGTCGCGGTCCGACCTTGTTCCAACCACATATTTTACATAGACCAGCGGTCCAAAATAATTGCCGCCATCATCGCGCATTTTCCAACTGCCGATATAAGTTCCGGGTTGAACGGAGGCGTTGAGTTTGATGACGAAGGTGATTTTTCCGCCGGGCTTGGTGAAATCCACTTCTTTTCGAAGTTGGATATCGTATCCCTTGAAGCCTTCAGTGGAATAGCCAGGCTGGAAGGCAAAGACATATCCTTCATCCCATGAACAGGCGCCCGTGTTCATAAGGTCAAAGTGCTTTTCATAATATTCGCGGGGCGCCAGTACCGTTCCATCGTAGGGAGCGCTTTCGCCAATAAAAGCGCCATTATTACAACCGTTCTCTGTGGTAATGGTTGCCACCGAGCCCGGCAGGGTGGGGACGGGAGATAGGGCAATCGGGGTCAATCCCGGAAGCGGGGTGTTGAAGGGAAAAGGGGTGGCTTCCCCGCCGCCGATGGAAGCAAATGTGGGCGGGGCGGCGAGCGTCATCGTCGGTTGGGGGGTGCTGCTGGGCATGGCGGTAGGAGTAAAAGCCGCGGCAGCCTGGGTCATGACCTGGGCAAAGGCCTGGGTTTGAATTACGCCGACATCCATCGTGGGGACCGGGGTTGCGCCGATGTTGCAGGAACTTAGTGTGATGGCAAGAACCATGTAAATGGCGAGCCATTGTATTTTTTGAGATTTCATTTCCATAAGCCTCCAGAAAAGTTAACTTTATTATAACGCACCTACGGGGCGGGCGTGGGTGACTGTTCCACAGGTGGTAAAAGGGCGGTTAAATGACTGTGGGGCAGCCAGCCAACCGCCCCACATCCTGACAGAAGCGAACCCATTATATAATACCCACGGTCACGAATTACGCTTCCCATCCTCTAAAAAGCGCAATTTGTGACCGGTTGATTCGGTAACTTACTCCACGATCACCCAATCACTTCCGCTGCGACCGAAGACTTCGGGCGAGTACATTTCCTCGGCTTTGGCGGGCGGGACAACGAATGTGCCAGGCGTGGTGGCGCGGGCGACGTAGGTGTAGTCATAGACGCCATCCCAGAGCAGGGAGGTGAAGGCTTCGGCGCGGTCGTCGCGCATGTTCTGGTGTTCGTACCAAGTCCAACTCCACCACCAGCCGTAGTGGAATTCAGGCGCGGACGGGTCTTGCGGAATGCTGCCCGAGACCGCCAGCGCGGGATTGACGATCTCCAACCCAGCGGGGAGCGGGTCAACCAGCGCTACGTGGTAGCGGCGGTTATCCGCCACCATCTTGATCTTCACCCGCACGCGCGTGCCAGCCTTGATATGCCAGACGCCGTCGTCATCCAAGCGGACATCTTCGGGGTTGTCCACGGCTTCGTAAGTCCGAAGGACGACAAAGCCCATGTCGAGCGGATCCAGATTCAGGTCGGTGGGCGCGTAGCGCAATCCAAGCCGATAGTAGAGTCGCCCCGTCCCATCCTTTTGCAGAATCAAGTTCTGGCTCCCGCCCGCCGTCTCATCAAGGACGTAGGTCATCGGGACGAATGTCTCGTGCAGGTCAGTGGTGCGTCCGACGAATTCACTGCTGCCCGCGTAGGTATCGCCCAGCCAGATTCGCGCCACGAATTCGGGAGTCTCCGCTTCGTAGGTGTTGAAGTAGCGGTCTAGGGTGAGCAGCACAAAAACGTTTTCCTGCGTGCTGCCCCAGTGACCCTTGACTCGGTGCGCCAGCAAGCCATTGACCAGTTTGGGGATGAGGTCGCTCTGCGGTTGGTCTTCGATCAGGGCGTCGAGCAGAATCGCGTCGGTGCGGCGGTCGGAACTGAGCAACAGGTAGGTCTGGTCGCTGTACGCGGTTGTGAAGTTCGCCGCGCCCGCCGTCTCGACCACGTGGTTGTTGACAAAGGTGCGGATGGCGTTCAACTGCTCTTCGTTATCAATCACCGACCACAGCCAGCCGATGGCTTCCATCGGAAGTTTATCCAACCCCGCTTCGTCGAGCAGGGTGCTTGCCTTCGCCGCGTCGCGGTCGCCCATCAAGTTGCGGACGTACAACGCATAGGCGCTCAACGTCCAGCGCGTTTCCTGGCTATACCAGTACGGATAATAATTTTCGATGTTCTGGAGATAGACCTGCGTGCTCGACAGCATTTCAGGTGGGATATCGAATCCCTTCTGCTGGGCGCGGACGAGGGCGTGGGCGACGTGAATCGTGTTGAACGGGACAGACTCGAAGCCGCGCCGCCAGTAGGGGAATCCGCCATCGTAGTTTTGCAGTCCACGCAGGCGTTCGATGTCGCGGCTGACGGCGAATTCCATATCGTTGGGCGAGGGCAGCCCTTCGGCTTTGAAGGCGGTCAGCACGTCACGCAGGGATGCAATCGCCAGCACGCGCGAAGACAACTGCTCGGAGCACTCGAAGGGATAGGCGGTCAGGTAGAGCACGGCGTCGGTCAGGGCTTGCAAAGCAGTGGATGAGGTCGTGACTTCCAGTCCGCCGAACTGCGGGAAGACGCCCGTCGGGTATTGGACGGGTTGAGCCAATGCACCTTCGTCAATCACGCCGTAGACGGCAAAGGCTTCACTGGTGGCGGGTGTGTACACGGGGAGTTCCACCGTGGCGGCGTCTTCATAACTGCCAGAGACCGCTGCGAATTGAATCTTCGCCGTGCCAGCCATGACGGTTGACG
>CAILWD010000598.1 GCA_903837815.1 uncultured Chloroflexota bacterium
AGTTTGTCCATGCCGCCCGACATGATGGCGAGCATGTCAACCATTTCGGTCACGGTCTTGTTCGTGAACGCGCCCGTGACAATCGGTTTCTTCGAGTGCATCAAAACCAGATACAGGCGGTACAGGTCGTGAATTTCCTTCGGCACGTCATGGCAGACGACGGCGGTGGATTGCGCGTCATACTGCGGAATCTGTTCCGCCACTTTGAGCAGGCGAATCAGGTCGGGGGTTTCGGCGGTTTTCTGTTCGAGGGTGTCGGGGTCGAGGACGCTGATTCCCGACGAGCCAGGGTCGAACTGAACCTTGTCGCCGCCGTATTCCACTTTGGGGGTGCCGTCGTAATCGTACAGATAAAACTTGCGCGGCACTGTGTTGAGCGCGGCTTTGACGATTTGCGCGGGGATTTTCGCCACCAGCGTTTCTTCATCTACCAGCGCGCCCGCGTCTTCCAACAACTTCCGCGCCTCCGCGTTTTGGACTTTGATTCCAGGCTTCAAAAGCAACTGGTACGCCTCATCCACAATTCGTTCGATTAAGTCTTCGGTCAATAGGGAAAGTTTGGGTTGCATGGGTCACCTTTTCGCGTTGAGCGAAGTCGAAACGCTGTCCTTCGACTTCGCTCAGGACGAGTTACTTCTTTTCAACAGCCTTGATAATCTTATCGAATTCCGCGCTGATTTTGGCATCGAGCGGGTCGGGTTGGTGTTCCTTCAAGGTCTTGCGCGCCTTTTCCAAAGCCCAGTCGCGGGCGTCGTCTTTCTTCGTCTCCCATTCGGAGTACGGACGGCGATCCATGAACTGCGGCAGGAACAATTCGCGCATGTGCTTGCGGGTATGTTTTTGACCGAGGTAGTGACCGCCGGGACCGACTGCCGCGATGGTGTCCAGCGCCAACGTCTCGTCGTTGACCACGATTCCTTCCATCATCTTGTGGACGATGGAGAAGATTTCGCAATCCATCATCATTTCGGCGAATGACCAGATGCGGCTGCCATGCAGGAATCCCGCGCCCAACAGCATATCGGACATTGCCACGCTCGCCATGAAACTGGAAAGTCCGCCTTCGAGTCCAGCCTGCCAGTTGGGTTCTTTCGCGCCTGTGGCGAAGGCTCCCATCGAAAGCGGGATGTTGTAGAAATCCGCGAGGGCGTTGGTTGCCGCGCCGAAGAGGAAATCTTCGGGACCGCCGCCGGTGTAGGAGCCGTTTCGCAAATCCGAAGCGGTTTGCGCGGCGGCGTAGAACACGGGAGCGCCAGGGAAGGCGATTTGCAGCAGGGCGGTGGCGGCGATGACTTCGGCGTTGCCCACAGCCAAATCTCCAGCCAGGGTGATGGGACCCGTCGTGGCGCAAGCCGCCATCGTCATGAATCCGGTCGGGATTCCAACCTCAGCCGCCAGCAGCGAAGCATCCAGACTTCCGCCGTCGTGACCCAGCGGCGGGGCGGTGCATTGCATCAACGAGAGCATCGGGCGTTTGCGGATTTTGTCTTTTCCGCCCGCCAGAATCGCCGCCATTTCAATCGCGGCTTTGGCTTCTTCGATGTTGTAAACCGACTCGGTTTGGACGTGCTTGGTCGAGTTTTCCCACACGGCTTTGATTTCGTGCAATCCGCGCGACTCGACGGGCGTGTCCTGCGCCGAGAGCGCAACCCAGTGGAAGGCGATTTCCTCGGTGCCGTCCGCCACCCGCGCAATGTCGCGGACATCCTGCAAGCAGGAGGTGCGTTTGACGCCTGTGTGGATGTCCAGAATTTCCACGCCGCAGCCGTCGGTGGCAAGGTTGACGTGGTTGCCGTCGAGCGGCAAATCCTGCTGCGGGTCGCGCGCGCCGAGGGTGTAGGCGGGCGGGGCTTTCTTCAGCGCATCTTCGATGACATGCGGTTTGACGCGCACAATTTTCTTTTCGTGGTCAACTTCCGCGCCGACGGATTCCCAAATTCCCAGCGCGCGTTTGGATGGAAACCTCACGCCGACTTTTTCTATGATCTGCAAAGTCGCATCGTGAATTTTCTTCACTTCATCCTGCGTCAGCACTTCCAGCTTCAACTTTGGATTGCTGATTGTTTTGATATTTTTCGATGACACGGAACCTCCTGATTTTTACTTGGGGCTGGTACAGAGTCCAACGACAGGAGTCGTTGGACTCTCAAAAGTCGGGAGACTTTTGAGCCCCCTGAGCAGCCTAAAATAGGTACACAAATAGAAACGCGGATCGGGTCTTTCATCTGCGGAAATGGATGGGATGTGTAGGCGAATGACCGCTTCGCGTTGAAAAGCAGGATTTGTCAGGCGTCTGCCTTGCCGACCAATTCCTTGGCGACCTTTACAGCGCCAATCGCGTCTTCGGAATAGCCGTCGGCTTTGATCTTATCGACCCAGTCTTTGGTGATGGGCGCGCCGCCGACCATGACTTTGATTCGCGGGCGCAGACCTTCCTTGTCGAGTTCTTCGATGACTTCGCGCTGGCGC
>CAILWD010000599.1 GCA_903837815.1 uncultured Chloroflexota bacterium
ATCTCATTGCCTATCGTCGCAAAAAGAGGGAAAGCACAAAGCCCGCGCTCCCCGCCACGACAAGGGCAATAATCACCACTGCCAAAGAGATGGAGTTCTCTGAATTTGCGGTCGAGGAATTATCCAGGTAAACGGGAACCTCGAGCGAGGGCGGCGGGGTAAAGGTCGGCAGACGTGTGCTGGTCGGCTGAATATTGAATTGGGCGGCAAGAGTTGGGTCGATGGTCGCAGTGGCAGGTGGAACAGGCGTCGGAGGCGGCTCCGCAATTCGCAATGTACCGCCCGACACCTGCACAAGCGGAGAATATACCCAACCAGCGTTGTTGGGCGCGCCGGGATACTCAATTTGAATCCAATCTCCGCCCGGCGACCTGCCCAGGGCGGGAACAGTCGACCCTGTTAGCAGCGTGCCGACAACCGGGTAGATGGTCGAGTTGGGTCCCATGCGGACATTGATCTGTGGCTCGTCAGTAATCACCGTAATGTACACGCCATCGGCGGAAGGGGTGACAGTTGTCTGCAAAGCCAACGCAAGAGCAGTGGATTTGGAGGCAAAAAATATTCCAAAGGGAATCAAAATAACAAAAAGGGTTGGGGAGAGAATCGAACGAAACTTGTTTTTCTTCATATCGTAAATCACTCTTAAGGAGAATCGCAAAGGCGATTATAATCGAATTCATGGAACGAAAAATCTTTCACGGCAACATCAAACCAGTGGATCTTGCGCAGGCGCTGATCGGAGAATTCAATCAGGGCAACCTGCGCGCGCAAACCCTTGGGCAAAGCGATAAGATGGTCGTTCAAATTGGGACAAAACCAGGTTCCATGTCGGGTGGGCAGACGGCAATCACAGTCACCATCCAGAAATGGGAGGATGGCATCATGGTGGAACTGGGTCAGCAGGCGTGGCTGGGCGTGGCAGCCAGCCTCGGCGCGAGCGCGCTTGCAGCCTTCCGCAATCCGCTTAGCCTGTTTGGGCGGCTGGATGACATTGCCCAGGACATTGAGAACCTGCAAATCGGCGAACGCATTTGGCAGGTGATCGCCCAGACGGCAAAGGCGGCCGGGGTTTCCACCGAATTATCAGAGCGCTTGAAGCGGGTCATGTGTGTATATTGCGGCGCGGCCAACCCGCTGGGTGAACCTTCCTGCGTTGCCTGTGGGGCGCCGCTGGGAAAGGCTCAACCCAACACTTGCAAAAATTGCGGCTACATCTATGAACCCGGCGACAAGGTCTGCAATCATTGTCATCAGGCTCTCTAGTCGAGAATGAATTTACAGGAAATCGAAACCCGCCTGCAATCCCTGATCGAAGTGGACCTGCTCAACCTCCTGCCCGGCAGAAAAATGGAGGATGTGGTTGTCCAGCAACTGGCGGCGGCCATCCGCCTCAACACCACCACGCTGGAAGATGGTTCCGCCATCGCGCCAAACGCTTACACATTGGTTGTCCACCCTGTCGAATTGTCCAAATGGCAGGATCAGAAATTGCTTACAATCTTATTGCATTCCATCGCCACTGTGGCACAAGAGGCGGGTTTCCGGGTTACAATGTCTCCCACAATTCAAATCGCAACTGATGAAAAACTTCCCTTGAATGACGCCCGGGTTGTGGCGTCACACCGGATCGAACTTATGGCTGAAACAAGCGCAAACCCCCTGGATACTGGTCAACCTGAAGAGCAGAATATTATGCCTGAGAACGCCTTTTTAATTGTCGAGGGCGTTAAGGTATTCCCGCTGAAACAACCTGTCGTCAACATCGGGCGGCGGCTCGACAACCAACTTGTCATCGATGACCCGCGCGTCTCACGCAACCATGCTCAATTACGCGCCATCAAGGGCAGGTTTGTCGTTTTCGACTTGAATTCCACCGGCGGAACTTTTGTGAACGGCCAGCGCGCCAGTCAGACCGTGCTTTACCCCGGCGATGTCATCTCGCTTGCGGGAGTGGCGCTCATCTTTGGGCAGGACAATCCGCCCCCACGCCCCGACGTGAAAGAATCAAGCATCATCTCCCGTCCCACCACTGACCGTCCAACTGCCGTTTTATCGGATCATTCCACAGCCAGACTGAAGAAAAAATGAGCGGCGTGCTTATTTTAGTCTTGCGCCTCATCCTGGCAGTGGCCTTGTATGGCTTCCTGGGGTGGGCGCTACTCGTTTTATGGCGGGAAATTCGCAGGCAGGGAATTACGCTGGCAAACCGCCGCGCGCCAAATATCAACCTCTCCATCCGTCACGGTTTGTCTGCGCCCATTGCAAAGAATTTTACCCAGCCCGCCATTACCATCGGACGCGACCCCGGTTGCGACATTCCGCTCCTCGACGACGCGGTGTCTACACGCCATGCGCAGCTCATCCACCACCATAATCAATGGTGGGTGGAAGACCTCTCCTCCACAAACGGCACCACCCTCAACCAGACAACGATCACAATGCCCACCGTGCTGACAGCCGGTGATGAAATACAATGTGGAAGCACGCGATTGATTGTCAATCTTTCGACAAACATCATGGTTTCGCCCACGCAAAGATTGGAGAAAAGGCAATGACAGAAAAGGTTTCCATCGCGGTGATTGGCGGCTCCGGCTTGTACCACATGGCAGATTTGACGGATACAAAAGAATACAGGGTAAAAACACCCTTTGGAAAAACCAGCGCCCCGATTGTGGTGGGCACGCTGGAACAGATGCGCGTGGCATTTCTCGCCCGTCACGGGAAGGGACATCACCTTACACCGGGAGAAGTTCCCTACCGCGCAAACATCTTCGCCCTGAAATCCCTCGGCGTGGAGCGGATCATCAGCATCAATGCCTGCGGCTCCCTGCGCGAAGACTATGCGCCGGGGCATATCGTCATCCCCGACAACCTCTTCGACCAAACCAAAGACCGGGACCGTTCGTTCTTTGGCAAAGGGCTGGTTGCCCATGTCGGCGTCGCCAACCCGTTTTGTCCAGACCTTTCGAGCCAACTGGAAACAGCGGTTCGCGCAACAGGCGCGGTCACACACAAAGGCGGCTCCTTCGTCATAATTGAAGGTCCGCGCTTTTCGACCAAAGCCGAATCAAATGTCTTCCGCAGTTGGGGCATGTCCATCGTCGGCATGACCGTGGCTCCCGAAGCCTTCCTCGCCCGCGAAGCGGAGATGTGCTACGCGGTCATGGCGCACGTCACAGACTACGATGTTTGGCGCGAAAGCGAAGCGCCTGTGAGCGTGGAAATGGTCATCCAGACCCTCAACAGGAACACGCAAAAAGCCCAGGAAGCAATCCGCAACGTGCTACGCGGATTCAAAGCCGAACACACCTGCGAGTGTGGAAGCGCCCTTGCGACCGCGTTAATCACAAACCCTAAAGCCATCCCCCCCGAAACAAGAAACAAACTCGACCTGCTGGTCGGCAAATATCTGAAATAATCGCACTTCCCGGTCAGGTCACGCTTGAAGCGTGACCTGACTGTTATGGTTGGGCTCACATTTAACCCTCAAAATGATGTACCATTACCCCCATGTACGATAAAACCCAAAGCCTCCTGCTGCGCTGGGCGGGACTTTTCCTCTTCATCCAATCCATCATCCTAACCCTGTCGCCTGCCGCGCGCGAGCGCGCCTGGGATGTCGATTACCGCCTCTCGCACTGGGCGGGTTTCCTTGCCTGGGTTGCATTGGTCTTACTGGCGCATCGCGCAACGGTCAAACACATGCCGGAGCGCGATCCATACTTATTGCCAGCCGCCGCCCTCCTCAGCGGCTGGGGAATGCTAACCATCTGGCGGCTGGACGAAACCTTCGGCATCCGTCAAACCATCTGGTTCGGGGTCAGCCTCATCGTCTTTATCCTCGCCCTGTACGCCCAAAAACAAATCCTCCACCTGTTCAGGCGCTACAAATACATCCTGCTCAGCGGCGGATTACTCATCACTGCACTGACCCTAATCTTCGGCACAAACCCGATGGGCATCGGTCCCCGCCTCTGGCTTGGCTGCTGCGGGGTTTACTTCCAGCCCTCCGAGCCGCTCAAATTGCTGCTTGTCATTTATCTTTCCGCCTATCTTGCAAACCGCATCAACCTGCGGCTTTCCTCCCTCGCCCTGCTAATTCCCACACTGGTTGTCACGGGCATCGCCCTGCTTCTCCTAATCGTCCAGCGCGACCTCGGCACAGCATCCATCTTCATCTGTATCTTCACCCTTTCCATCTTTCTTTACAGCGGAAAGCGGCGCATCCTGGTCACCGCCTCCATATTTTTGATTGGAGCATTGGTCCTCGGCTATTTCTTCATCGACGTCATCCAAATCCGCGTGCAGGGCTGGCTCAACCCCTGGTCTGATCCCGCAGGACAATCCTATCAAATCGTCCAGTCTCTGCTTGCAGTGGCGAACGGCGGAATCATCGGGCGTGGGATCGGGATCGGGAGTCCGCTGCTGGTGCCGGTGGCGATTTCGGATTTTATCTTCGCGGCAATCGCAGAGGAAACGGGACTGGTCGGCGCCCTGGGTCTGGTTGCCCTCATCTGGCTGATCCTCGCCCGGGGTTTGATCGTCGCCCTCCACGCCACCGACAAATTCCGCCGCCACCTGGCTGCGGGCGTCGTCGCCTACCTGGGAATCCAAAGCCTGCTCATCATCGGCGGAAACCTGCGCCTGCTGCCTTTGACCGGCGTCACCCTGCCCTTCGTCTCCTATGGCGGCTCCTCCCTGCTCACCTCCTACATCGCCCTCTTTCTACTGCTGACCGTCAGTCACACCGAAGAGAACGAACCCGCGCCCCTGCCAGACCCCAAGCCTTACACCTACCTGGCTGGAATGCTTGCACTCGGACTCGCCGCTGTCGCCGTCACCAATGCCTGGTGGGCAATCGTCCGCGCCCCCGATTTGCTCGAACGCACCGACAACGCCCGCCGCTCGATTGCAGACCGGTATGTGCGGCGCGGGCAATTACTGGACAGAAATAACCAGCCCATCAACGTCACCGAAGGCGAGAGCGGAACATACGAGCGTGTTTACCTGTACCCCGACCTTGCGCCCCTCACTGGCTATACGCATCCTGTTTATGGACAGGCCGGTCTTGAATCAACTTTGGACGACTACCTGCGCGGGTTGAAGGGAAACCCGTCCAGCCTCATTTGGTGGGATCACCTGCTTTATGGCACTCCCCCACCCGGTCTCGATGTGCGCCTGAGCCTGAGCCTGAATCTGCAATCCGAAGCCGATCAACTCCTGGGCGGACACGCCGGGGCAGTTATCCTGATGAATGCGGAAACGGGTGAAATCCTGGCGATGGCATCCCACCCGACCTATGACCCCAACAAACTTAGCGAACAAGGCGAAGCGCTCTCAAAGAATGAATCCGCGCCGCTGGTGAATCGCGCCGCGCAGGGACTGTACCCGGTTGGCACATCCATGCTTCCGCTTGTCCGTGCAAATTTTGGCGAGGAACAGCCCGCAGAGTCTGAACTCAAAGCCTATTACCGGGAACTGGGTTTCTTCCAGCAGCCCACGCTCGACATGCCCGCCGCATTCGATACAGCCGACTCCCCGCTCGACAGCTTGAAAGCCAGTCCACTGCAAATGGTTCTTGCCGTAGCGGCGCTTAGCAACAAAGGCATCATCCCCGCGCCACGAATCGCCACAGCCGTTAACTCACCCGAACAAGGCTGGGTCATTCTTTCAGCCGAGGGAGCGCCCAGGGAGGTGATCCCAACCGAGGCGTCGAATCAGGCTGCCGCGTCGTTCATCGCAAGCGGGAAATCCTACTGGAGTCACGTCGGTCAAGCCAGCCTCGAAGAAGACATTATCACCTGGCTGCTCGCAGGGACGTTGCCCGATTGGAAGGGCGCTCCGCTGGCGCTGGTGGTCACGCTGGAGGAAAATAACACCTTCCTCGCCAGCCACATCGGGGACATGCTGTTGAATGCGGCGTTGAATCAGTAACAGTACCAGAATCAAAAAAGTCAGGCGCACACCTGACTTTTTTGATGGAGTGGGGATTACACACCCTGATCGCTATCTTTCGCTGAGTACCCCGGGCCTGACTTGAAGAAATCAGCATTGACTTGAATGTCGGTCGTCAAATCTACCACCTCGCCCGCTTCGAGTGTGCGGACGGTCTCCAGCACGACGGCCTTGCCGTGATGGTTGGTGCCTTCGTAATGACCTTTCTGTCCCGGCTTGTTGATGAATTCACCGCCCTTTGCGCTGTACGCCGAGGGGACTTCGTCTTCGGGGAAAATGGCGGCAAAGGGACATTCGGGGACGCAGGCGCCGCAGTCGATACAGGTGTCAGGGTCGATGTACATCATCGGGTGACCGTCGGCGGGTTGACCGGGAACGATGCACTCCACCGGGCAGACTTCGATGCAGCCCCGGTCACGGACGCATAAACTGGTAATCACGTGAGTCATGTCGCTCTCCTTTGGAAAATAAGCAGACCCTAAAGGTTTGAAAACCTTTAGGGTCTTATGTCATTTGATTCTTTTTACTTCGCGGCGTAGCGCGCGGCAACCGCATCCCAGTTAATCACGCTCCAGAATGCGCTGATGTATTCGGGGCGGCGATTCTGGTATTTGAGGTAGTAGGCATGTTCCCACACGTCAATGCAGAGGATTGGGGTGAGTCCCTCTGAAAGCGGGCTATCCTGGTTGGCAGTGGAAACGACTGCAAGTCCGCTGCCCTTTTTCACGAGCCAGGCCCAGCCCGAACCGAAGCGGGTGGTGGCGGCTTTCTCGAACTCAGCCTTGAAGGCATCGAAGGAGGTGAAAGAGGCATCAATTGCCTTCGCCAGTTCGCCCTTGGGAGCGCCGCCGGCATTGGGAGCCATGAACTCCCAGAACAGGTTGTGGTTGTGAGTCCCGCCGCCATGATTGCGCACGCCGGTGCGGACAGCTTCGGGCACGGCATTCAAATCACCGAGAAGCGCTTCGAGAGACTTGCCGGCCAGTTCGGGGGTCTTTTCAATGATGCCGTTCAAGTTGGTGACGTAGGTATTATGGTGCTTGGAGTGGTGAATTTCCATCGTACGTGCATCGATGTAAGGTTCCAGGGCGTCATACGCATAAGCTAGTTTGGGAAGTTCAAAAGCCATGTTTTTCTCCTTGAAATTTGTACTAATTCAATCCTGAATGTATAGGTTCATTTTACACCCAAGGAGATTCAAAAGCAAGAAAAGGGACAATTTTCATATAAATATCATACAATTTATCTTCAAGGCAAAAAAATACCGCCGCATCCAATGGATGCGGCGGCGGGGAATTTATTTTTTTTTACTTCTTGCCACCCAGCAAGCCGCCCAACAGACCGGCCGCATCGTCAAGACCA
>CAILWD010000600.1 GCA_903837815.1 uncultured Chloroflexota bacterium
AGCGTGGTCTTGCCGCTGCCTGATTTTCCCGTAACGACCAGAAACTCGCCCTGAAAGATTTGCAGGTCGATGCCGTTTAAAGCGGTGACAGAACCCGCCAGGCTGTTATAGACCTTGACCACGGAGCGGAGTTCGATGAGCGGTTCGCGGAGTCCAAAGTCTCCAGACTTTGGACTTGCAAAATCAGGAGATTTTGCAGTCCGAGGGTTAGCGGTTGGCGAATTCATCATCAATCCTCCCGTCCACAATGCGGATCGTGCGTTGGGCGCGCTCGGCGAGTTCGTTGTCGTGCGTGACCATGAGGATGGTCTTGCCTGAAGCCGCGAGATTTTCAAACAAGCCAAAGACCATCTCGGTGGATTTTGAATCGAGGTTACCTGTCGGCTCGTCGGCGGTGAGCAGGACGGGATTGTTCGCCAGCGCGCGGGCAATCGCCACGCATTGCTGTTGTCCGCCAGAGAGGGCGCTCGGCAGGTGATGAGCATGTTCCGCCATGCCGACCAACTCAAGCAGGTGCATCGCCTGATCGGGACGTTCGACACGGGGGTAATGTCGGCCGTAATCCATAGCCAGCAGGATGTTCTCGGCGGCGGTCAGCGTAGGCAGGAGTTGGAAGAACTGGAAGATGACACCCACAGATTGTCCGCGCCAGACGGCGATCTGTTCCTCGTTGAGATTGTGAACCGCAGTGCCATCCACGACGACTTCGCCCGAAGTGGGTCGGTCAATGCCCGTGATGACGTTAATCAACGTGGACTTGCCGCTGCCTGATTTGCCGATAATCGAAACAAAAGCGCCCGACTCGACGCGCAAGTCCACGCCTTTGAGCGCGGTAAACGTCCCTGCCGAGCCGCGATAGGTCTTGACCACCTGACGTAATTCAACGAGGTTTGCGTCAGGGGTTGAGATTTGATTGGCTTTGGGGCGTGAATTGAGTTCGAGCATGGTGATTACCTATTGCTTAATATACGCGCAAAGAAGAAATTTGTTGGCGCTCAAAGGGAGCAGAAAAGGAGTATTTTCCCATTCGTAGGGACGCAGCGGCGCTGCGCCCCTACGAAATGTAAATTACCCATACACCTGCGGATTGAAGCAATTGGGCAGGCGCTCGCCTTTCAGACCCGCCACCAAATTCTGCGCGGCAAGCAGGGACATCATGTCGCGGGTCTTTTTGCTGGCGCTGCCGAGGTGCGGGACGATGAGACAGTTCTCCAATTCCAACAGCGGACAGTCCATCGGCAACGGCTCAGGGTCGGTGACATCCAGCGCGGCGGCGAAAATCTGGTTCGATTTCAGCGCGTGGTACAAAGCGGATTGGTCGAGGACTCCGCCCCGCGCCGCGTTGACCAAGACCGCGTTCGGTTTCATCTTCGATAGAAATTCAGCGTTGACCAGATGTTTGGTTTCCGCGTTTAACGGGACATGGATCGAAACAAAATCGGATTCGCGCAGAAGGGTGTCGAGGTCAACGGGTTGGGCGTTGCAGGCGGGTTGGGCGGTTGGGTCGTGATAAATCACGCGCAAATCAAACCCTTGGGCGCGTTTGGCAACTGCCTGACCGATTCGTCCGAAGCCAACGATTCCCAATGTGGCGCCAACCAAATCCGCGCCGAGGAGCAGGGACGGACTCCACGTCACCCATTTGCCAGCACGCAAATATCTTTCGCCTTCGGCGATTCGTCTCGCGGCGGCAAGCAGGAGGGCGAAGGTCTGGTCGGCAGTGGCATCGGTGAGAACCCCAGGCGTGTTGCCCACAGGAATTCCGCGCGCGGTGGCGGCGGGGATGTCAATATGATCCACGCCGACAGACATGCTGCTGATGACCTTCAACTGCGGGCCGATGGCGTCCATCAATTCAGCGTCCACTTTTTCGGTGAGCAGGCAGAGCAAGCCATCCGCGCCACGCGCCCGCTCGATGAGTTCATTCCGCGAGGGAGGCTGGTCGGCAGTCCAAAGATCGAAGTGGGGAAAATGCTCACGGAGCAGAATCAAGCCAGGGTCGGGGATGATTCGGGTTACAAAAATTTTAGCCATGCCCAGAGTATAATCCGCGCATGTCCAAAATCAAACAACCAAATTCACGTCATTGTTTCATCTGCGGCTTGGAAAATCCAGTCGGTTTGCATTTGCACATTTACGAAACCGAGCCTGGAGTCGTCGAGACGCAGTACGTCGCGCCCGAATATTTTCAGGGATACCCTGGCGTTTTGCACGGCGGCATTGTCGCGGCAATCATCGACGAAGTTTCGGGACGGGCGCAGATGGGCAGCGACCCACTCAATCCGCGATTCATGTTTACTGGAAAACTCGAAGTGAAATATCGCAAGAACGTGCCAACCGGCAAAGCGCTGAAAATCGTCGGCAAGGCAACCAAGAGCAAGCGCAACGTCGCCGAGGCATGGGCGGGGATTTACGACGCCGAGACCGACGAACTGCTGGCGGAGGGTTCGACGGTTTCGATTGACGTGCCGAAGGAACAAATGGATATGTCACGGTTGGAAGAATTGGGTTGGAAAGTTTATCCCGACTAGAAGTTGAGTAGACAAGGAATGACAGCGTTTTTTCCTTTAACGTATAATACGGACAAACATTATGGAGGCACAGGATGATCACAACCTATCACCGACCACAGACAATGAACGAAGCGCTTGCGCTTTTGAATCAACCCAACACGCTGCCGCTTGGAGGCGGAACTCTTCTCTCCAAGCCGACGATTGACTCTGTTGCCGTTGTGGACTTACAAGCCCTCGGTCTGGATTCGCTCCGCGTCGAAGGGAATGACCTCAAAGTCGGCGCGACCTGCACCCTGCAAGCCTTGTACGAGTCGGAGCATTGCCCTGCCGCGTTAAAGACCGCGCTCAAACTCGAAGCGCCGCTCAACATCCGCAACACCGCAACCGTGGCTGGGACTTTGGTCTCCAGCGATGGGCGCTCCCCGTTTGCTGCGGCGTTGCTGGCGATGGACGCGAAGGTTACAGTGGTCAGTAACCAGACATCAGTAATCAGTGTGGGCGAATATTTGCTGTCGAAGCCAAAGGGCTTGATTACGCAAGTTGCGATTCCGCTCAATGTGAAATTTGCTTTTGAATACGTCGCCAAGACTCCGCTCGATAAGCCGATGGTATCGGCTTCCGTCGCCCAGTGGAATTCGGGACGTACCCGCCTTGTCCTCGGCGGCTACGGCAAAACTCCCATGCTGGCAATGGACGGCACTGAGGCGGACGGAATCGAATCCGCCGCGAAGAATGCCTACCACGAAGCGCAGGATGAATGGGCGTCCGCTGAATATCGCATGGATGTGGCGGCGACGCTGGCGCGTCGGTGTCTGGCGTAGGGATGGGTCTGGCGGTGACATCCCCTGCCGTGAATTTTGGCGTAGGGATGGGTCTCTCGTGCGGACAAAGTTAACTTGCCTAACAAGTATCTGGTTATCGGAGACGCCTGCGCTATCCAGCAAGACCCATCCCTACAATAACCATGCAAAAATATGACCCGCAAATTCACCATCGTCGTTCCATTCGACTGAAAGGCTACGATTATTCGCAGGCGGGCGCGTATTTTGTCACGATTTGCGTACACCAGCGCGAATGCCTGCTGGGAGAGATAGTCAACGGCGAAATGCGATTATCGCGGTTTGGGAAGATTGTCCGATACGCATGGCTGGATTTGCCCAAACATTATCCGCATGTGGTTTTGGACGCGTTTTGCATTATGCCGAACCACGTCCATTTTGTTATCGTGTTGATTGACGATGGTAGGGATGGGTCTTCCAGATTGAGCAAGGTGTCTTTACCCGCAGGTAGGGATGGGTCTTGCAAGATAGTGCAGACATCCCCGATAACCAAAGACTTGTTAACGGAGACATCTTCACCCGCACAGGAGACCCATCCCTACGCCCGCCACCCATTATCCGAGGTGATTCGCGCCTTCAAATCCTTCTCAGCAAAACGAATCAACGCATTAGGAAAGACAACCTATAGCCCCTTCTGGCAAAAAAATTACTACGAACACGTCATCCGCAACGACCGCGCCTGGAACGCAATCGACTGGTACATCATCAACAACCCGCTCCACTGGCAACTGGACAGGGATAACCTGCAAAACAAACTCCCGCCGCCAGAAACCAACGACGACTATATCCAAGACATCCAATCGTTGACCGAGAAATTCTAAAATATCGAACCAAGAGACCCCATGTCCAAATCCTTTACCCTTATCGAAGAAAAGCACATCCCCGAAATCAACGCCACCGTCCAACTCTACACCCACAAGCGGACAGGCGCGCGCCTGCTCTCGGTCATCAACGACGACGAGAACAAGGTCTTCGCCATCAACTTCCGCACCACGCCAAAGGATTCGACAGGCGTGGCGCACATTTTGGAGCATTCCGTTTTGGGCGGCTCGCGGAAATATCCCGTCAAAGAGCCGTTCGTCGAATTGCTCAAAGGCTCGCTGGCGACCTTCGTCAACGCCTTCACCTATCCCGACAAAACCTGCTATCCCGTCGCCAGCCAGAACTTGCAAGATTTCTATAACCTGATTGACGTGTACGTGGACGCCGTTCTTCACCCGCTCATCACCGAAGAAACCCTCATGCAGGAAGGCTGGCACTACGAATTGGACGACCCCGCCAATCCGCTGGCATTCAAAGGCGTGGTTTTCAACGAGATGAAGGGCGCGTACTCTTCGCCCGATAATTTGTTGGCGCGAACCATCCAGCAGTCGCTCTTTCCCAAACACGTTTACGGCGTGGATTCGGGCGGCGACCCAAGCAACATCCCCGACCTCACCTACGAAGCCTTCAAAGCCTTCCACGAAACCTACTATCACCCGTCCAACGCCTTTATCTTTTTCTACGGCAACGACGACCCCGACAAGCGGCTCAAACTGATGGAAGGCTATCTCGCCGAGTACAAGAAACTCAAGGTCAAATCGCAGATTCCGCTTGCCAAGCCGTTCAAGAAACCCAAAGCCGTCAAAACTTCCTACGACGCGGGACAGGACGCCGACATCAAGAAGAAGCATTATTTCACCGTGAACTGGCTTCTGCCCGACACCTCCGACCCCACGCTGGATTTGAGCCTGTCCATCCTTTCGCGCATTCTCATCGGCACGCCCGCTTCGCCGCTCAAAAAAGCCCTGCTCGATTCTGGCTTGGGCGAAGACCTTGCGGGGCTTGGACTCGAAAACGAACTGCGCCAGCAAATCTTTTCGACGGGTCTCAAAGGCACACGCGCAAGCGACGCGAAGAAAATCGAAGCCATCATTTTCGACACCCTACAAGCCCTCGTCCGCGATGGCATTGACCCCGACATGACCGCCGCCGCGCTCAACACCATCGAGTTCCGTCTGCGCGAAAACAACACAGGCTCCTTCCCACGCGGCATTTCGCTCATGCTCCGCGCCCTCAGCACCTGGCTCTACGAAGACGATCCCTTCAAACTTCTCGCCTTTGAAGCCCCGCTGGCAGAAATCAAATCGCGGCTGGCGGTGGATTCGAGATACTTCGAGAAGTTGATTCAGACTCACCTGCTGGATAATCTCCACCGCACGACTCTGCGCTTCCAACCTGACCCCGAACTGGGTCGCCGTTTCGAGGAAGCGGAGACAACCCGACTGGCTTCCATCCGCGAGGGCATGAGCGCCGAAGATCTCAGCGCCTGCGTCGCCACCACCAAACGTCTCAAAGAATTGCAGGAAGCGCCCAACTCGCCCGAAGCGCTGGCGACCATGCCCTTCCTCAAACTTTCAGACTTGGAAAAGGAAAGCAAGACCATCCCTGTGGAAGTGTTGCAGGTGCAGGATACGACTGTTTTGTATCACGACCTTTTCACCAACGGAATTGTGTACCTCAACCTCGGCTTCGACCTGCTCACCCTCCCCGCCGATTTGATTCCGCTGACCGAGATTTTCGTCCGCGCCCTGCTGGAGATGGGAACCGACAAAGAAGACTACGTCAAACTCTCGCAGCGGATTGGAAAATACACGGGCGGAATCCACGGCAACGGGTTCAGCGCCACAACCTACGGGTCGAGGGAAACCATCAGCAGGTTATTCCTGCATGGCAAAGCCACCGTCGGGCAATCCGCCGAATTGTTGAACATCCTCAAAGATGTGCTGCTCCGCGCCAACTTCGACAACCGCGAGCGGCTCAAACAAATTGTCCTCGAAGAAAAATCCGACCTTGAGTCGTCCCTCGTCCCCAGCGGGCACGCCTACGCCAACCGCCGCGTTCGCGCCCAGTTTGGCGGCGCGGGCTGGGTCAGCGAGCAAATGAGCGGAATCAGTTACCTGCTTGCCCTGCGCGACCTCGCCAGCGACATCGACAAAAAATGGGACAGCGTGCTGAAGAAACTCGAAACCATGCGCGAACTGCTCATCAACAGCAAATCGCTGATTTGCAACGTCACCCTCGAAGCCGAAAACTGGAAAAACTTCAAACCGCATTTTGAGAATTTCATCTTCGCCATTCCAGAAAAAGACGTTCAACCTTCGACTTTAGACCTGCAACCTTCGACCCAAAAAGAAGGTCTGACCATCCCCGCCCAGGTTAACTACGTCGCCAAAGCCGCCAACCTCTACGATTTGGGATATCAACCCGACGGCTCTTCGCACGTCATCATGAACTATTTGCGAACCACCTACCTGTGGGAAAAAATACGCGTGCTGGGCGGAGCCTTCGGCGCGTTCTCGGTCTTTGACAACGCTTCGGGCTTGCTGACCTTCCTCTCCTACCGCGACCCAAATCTTGATTCCACCCTCGAAACCTACGACAACGCCGCTGCCTTCTTGAAAGGACTGACCGCCGACTCGCTGAGCGATAGCGAATTGACCAAAGCCATCATCGGCACCATCGGCGACCTGGACGGCTATCAACTACCCGACGCCAAAGGCTACACCTCGCTCATGCGTCACCTGACAGGCAAGACCGACGAAATGCGCCAAAAGGAACGCGACGAAATCCTCTCGACCAACGGCGAAGACTTCATCGCCCTCGGCGAAGTTTTGGAGCAATTCGCCAAGTCCGAAGCGGTGGTGGCGGTTGGCTCACAGTCCGCCATCGAAGGCGCGAAGGCTGGACTGAAGGCGACGAAGGTGTTGTAAAAAATCAGTCGAAGGTCAAAGAGCCTGCCCTGAGCGCGCCGAAGGGTCGAAAGTCAGCAGACCTTTGACTTTTAACCTTTGACAAAAAAAACGATGTCCACTTTATTAACAGTTTCCGAAGACCAACTCGTCGCTGAACTTTGGGCGCGGGATGTGCGGTTTATTCTCGGCGTCCCTTCGGGACTTCCGCCAGCGCTTACGCCTGTCGATCTAATTGCCGCTCTCGCTAAAAGCCGCGAAGCTCGCCTACAATTGAGTTTAATTCCGCTTTTCCTGCGTCACCCTGAATTTGCCAAAGAAGCCAAAAAAGCGGATAAGTTATTGCTGCAAAAAACAAGTCAATTTGTATTGCGCTTTTACTACACCGCCGCTGTTTTCCTCCAAAGAAAATATCAACAGCAATTGTCGCGCCTCTTGGGAAAGCAACCTGAATTAACTGACCTGTTTTCAAACGCGTTGGGTGTCCACAACGAAAACAACCCAGGACTGGCGCTTCGACAACTGGCAAAGCAACACCAAGTTCTAAGCGGACAATTCGTTAACTGGCTTGGGACATATGAGCACGCGGCGGATGTCTGGTTAAAACAGATGGAACTGCAAAAAGCATAAGCTGAAAAAATTCGACCTCCACCCCGACATCCTCGCCCACCTGCAAGAATTGAAATCCCGCTTGAAATAATTAAGCATACAATCAACAGACTTTGGACTTTCGACCTTTGACCACTAAGGAGTAACCATGAACCTCACCCTACATATCAACGGCACGGACTACGCTCTCGACACCTCCCCATCCACCACCCTGCTCGCCGCCCTGCGCGGACTGGGATTCCACGGCGTCAAGTTTGGCGACGAAGGCGGATTAAGCGGCTCAGACACGATTCTGCTGGACGGCAAACCCGTCAACGCGGGGTCAATGCTGGCGGCGCAAGCGGAAGGTCACAAAGTCGCCACCATCGAAGCCCTCGGCGAGCACCCAGCCCAAGGCTGGAAATCCACCGACGGGCTTCATCCTCTGCAAAAAGCGTTCATCGAAAACGGCTCCGTCCAATGCGGATATTGCACGCCTGCGCAAATCCTCGCCGCAAAATCGCTATTGGAGAAAAACGCGAACCCAACCGAAGCGGAAGTCCGCGAGGCGATTTCGGGCGTGTTGTGCCGCTGTACGGGTTATCTCAAACCTGTTCAGGCAGTGTTGAAGGCGGCGGCAGAAATGCGGGGAGAAAGTACACAAGGAAACGAGTACACAGGTACGGATGATGGCGGTATGCCCATTGACCTGTCTACAAGTCTACCCGACGGAGAAACTCTGACCCAAACGCGAACCACGCACAAGGTAATTGTCACCCCCGACAAGCAACAATGGCAGACCGTCGGCAAGCCCGAAATCAAAGTGGACGCGGTCAAACTGGCGCAGGGCAAACCCGCCTTCGCCGCTGACTTCGAGAAGCGCGGATTGCTTCACGCCAAAGTTTTGTTCTCGCCGCACGCGCACGCCCTCATCAAAAAAATCGACACCAGCAAAGCCAAAGCGCTGGAAGGCGTCGCCGCCGTGCTGACCTGGCAGGATTTGCCGCGCGTGGTCTATTCCACCGCTGGGCAGTCTGACCCGCTGCCGGGACCACTGGACGCTTTTTCGCTCGACAACAAAGTCCGCTTCGTGGGCGACCGCGTGGCATTCGTCGCCGCCGAAACGCCCGAAATTGCGGAGAAGGCTCTTTCGTTGATCGAAGTCGAATACGAAATCCTGCCCGCCATTTTGGACTCGCGAGAATCGATGACCAGCCCAACGCGGATTCACGACGAGCCTGAATATGTCAACTTTGCCGAATCCAACGCCGAAAAGAATCTCGCGGCGCACATCCGCATTGACATTGGCGATGTGGAAAAAGGCTTTGCCGAAGCCGACGAGATTTTTGAAGGTGAGTACGAAGTGCCGAAGGTTCAGCAGGCGCACATCGAGCCGCATGTGGTCGTCACGTATTGGGATGAGGATGACCGCCTTGTGATTCGCACCTCGACCCAGGTTCCCTTCCACGTCCGCAGGATGATGGCTCCCGTGCTGGGTCTGCCCGTCAAGCGGATTCGCGTCATCAAGCCGCGCATTGGCGGCGGATTCGGCGGCAAGCAGGAAGTCCTCATCGAAGATGTTGCCGCCCACCTGACGATTGCCACCAAGCGTCCCGTCATCTACGAATACAACCGCGAAGAAGAATTTATCGCGGCGCGTTCGCGTCACCCCATGCGAATCAAGATGAAGACGGGCGTGAAGAAAGACGGCACCATCACCGCCAATTCGATGTATGCCCTTTCGGATACGGGCGCGTACGGTTGTCACGCGCTGACAGTCACAGGCAACACAGGGCACAAGTCGATGGCATTGTACGTCGGCGACGGAGAATATCGCAAGTCACCAAACATCCGTTTTTATGCGGACGTGGTTTACACCAATACCCCGCCCGCTGGAGCCTATCGCGGATACGGCGTGCCACAGGGCTACTGGCCCCTTGACCGTCACCTGGAAAAAATCGCCCGCGCCATGGGCTTCGACCCAATTGACTTCCGCTTGAAGAACGCAATTCGCGCGGGCGAATACCACCCGTTTTCAGTGGCGTGGAACGAAGGACGCGAGCCACGCCCCGAAATCATCCACACCGTCGGCTTGGAACAGTGCGTCGCACAGGGTCGCGCCGCGATTGGGTGGGACGACAAATATGGGAATGAGGCGTGGCGAAATTCTGGGTCAAAAGTCGAAGAGCCTGCCCTGAGCACGTCGAAGGGTCAAAAGTCGGGCGCAACCTTCGACCTTCGACCTTCGACCAAGCGCAAAGGCATTGGCGTCGCTCTCGCAATGCAAGGCACTGCCATCCCCTACCTCGACATGGGCGGCGCGTCCATCAAGATGAACGACGATGGTTCGTTCAACCTTTTGGTTGGCGCAACCGACCTCGGCACGGGTTCGGATACTGTCCTCGCGCAAATGGCGGCGGAAGTGTTGGGCGTGCCAGTCGAGGATATGATTTGCTATTCATCAGACACTGATTTCACGCCGTTCGATGTGGGCGCGTATGCTTCGTCAACCACCTACATTTCAGGAACCGCCGCAACCAAAGCCGCGCAAATTGTAGCGGAGAGAATCAAGGAGCGGGCGGCGAGGATGCTGTCTGAGGCAAACAAGGAAACAGGTACACAGGTAAAACCAGAGGAAATCAGGCTCGCCAACAGAATGGCGATTGCCCCCGATGGTCGAAGCGTTCCGCTTTCGGAAGTGGCGCTCGACGCTTTGCACAGAAACAATCAGGAGCAAATCATGGGCGTGGCAAGTTATGTCTCACCTGTGTCGCCCCCGCCGTTTGCGGCGCAGTTCGCCGAAGTGACTGTGGATACGGAAACTGGTCAGGTCACGGTGGATAGATTGGTCATGGCGGTGGATTCTGGCATCATCATCAACCCTGTCACCGCTTCGGGACAAATCGAAGGCGGCATGACTCAGGCGCTCGGTTACGCCGTCTGCGAGGAAATGCGCTACGACGAGAAGGGCGTCGCCTACGAACGCGACTTCGACCGCTACCATCTTTTCCGCGCCGATGAAATGCCCGAACTGGAAACCATCTTCGTCGAAACGATGGAACCCAGCCACCCGTTCGGCGCAAAAGCCGTCGCTGAGATTCCGCTCGACGCGGTGGCGCCCGCTGTCGGCAACGCGGTTTTGGACGCCGTCGGCGCAGACGTGAACGATAATCCCGTCACTCCCGAAAAAGTCTGGAAAGCGCTCAAGAAGTAAAGCGGGCAAAAAACGACGGTCATTTATGAAATGACCGTCGTTTTTTATTCGGGGGAAGGTAAAATAAAGCCGCAACATGCGCGCTTTTTCATCTAGTTGCAAAAGGCGAGATATAATTGGCCAAAATAAATTCCAGTGTAAAGGTTTAGGATTCAATCAACATGCCAGATCAAATCTACGTGATTGGACACGTCAACCCCGATACGGACTCCATCGCCTCAGCAATGGGTTACGCCTGGCTGCTGCGCGAGCGGGATGGGCTGAACACCGTTGCAGCCCGCGCCGGGGCGCTGAACCCACAAACCTCCTATGTCATCAAAAAACTGGGGCTTGATGTTCCCCTCCTGCTGACCGACGCTTCACCGCGCTTCGAGTCGGTCATGCGCCGCTACGACACCCTGCACCCTGAGGCGCAACTCGGCGCAGCATGGACTCTGGCCAGCAAAACGGGCGGCATTGCCCCTGTTGTCTGCGACGACGGCAAACCCTACGGCGTTATCGACGGCTTAAGCCTCTTCAAATATTTCACCGATGTGCTTGGCCCCCGCCCCGGCGACACCACCGTGCGCGAGATGATGTCTGTCCCTTGCAAAGATGCTGCCGATACCACCGTTGCAAAATACCAGGCAAGCGCCCACATCCGCGACTCGCTCAATAAAATCCTGCGCGACGAACACAACGATTACTGGGTGGTGGATGAACACGGCGTTTATGTCGGCGTCGCCAGCCAGCGCGAAGTGTTGAATCCGCCACGACTGAAAATCGTTTTGGTTGACCACAACGAACCGCGTCAGGCGCTTGCCGCGCTGGAAGAAGCCGAACTGCTCGAAATCCTCGACCATCACCGTCTCGGCAACCCGTACACCCACCAGCCGATTCGCTTCACGGTGGACACCGTCGGCTCGACCTCGACCCTCGTCTCTGAACTGACCTCCGAAGCGGGGCTTTCGATGCCGCCCGCCCTGGCTGGGATTCTGCTCGCCGGACTGCTCGCCGACACCCTGATTCTAACCTCACCGACCACCACGCCGCGCGACAAGACCGCCGCCGAGCGGCTATCGCGCTGGGCATTCGTCGGCGGCAGTCCGCTCAAGGGGCACACCCTCGAAAGTTATGGCAAGGAAGTCCTCAGCGCAGGCGCGGGGCTTTCCAATCGCGACGCAAAGACTGTGGTCAGCACAGACATCAAACCATTCGAAGGCGGCGGATACAAATTCGCTGTCGCCCAGGCAGAAGTGACCGACCTGCTGGAAATCGCCGACCACCTCACGCCGCTCGAAGACGCGCTAAACGATCTGCGCGACAAACGCGGACTTGACTTTGCCATGCTGTTGATTACCGATGTGGTGCGCGGAACCAGCCGACTGATCCTCACCTCAAAACCACCCTCGGTGCTGGACGACCTCCCTTACCCGCCGCTCTCTGATGGCACACGCGATGCGCGAGGCGTGGTGTCGAGAAAGAAGCAATTACTGCCGGCTGTCTTGGGCCTGCTGGAGAAATAAAAAGTAAAACGCCGGGTTGCCCGGCGTTTTACTTTTCATGGCCGGCAGAAAATCAGCGAATATATTGGCTGTAACAATATCGTAACTGCTGGGTAGAGAGAGAATGTGTAAAGCGCGGCGGACAGAAATAATAATATTCCAGCCAGGGGGTCAGGTCGGTTAGGGCGGGGATGCGTTTTCCCGCCTGGAGAATTTTTTGTTGCCCATGCTTCCCGTGCTTCAAGATCGTCTGGGGATTCATCGTGTCGGCGGCGGTGGCATCCAAATAAACAGATTGGGTTTCGAGATAACTGTTGTAAGCCTGAGTCATGTAATCTGCATCATATTCGAGCGGCTGGCTGCTGTTGACAAGATAGGTGTCGAACAAATCACTGTACGGGAAAACCGTTGCCGCCGTCTTCGGAATAAAATGCGCCTCGTTGACCCAGGCGCAGAAGACGCCATTTTCAGAAAGGCGATCTCGATATAGCCGCACTGCTTCCTGTGAATACAAATTATTATGTCCCGCGGTGAAACTCCAAAGCGGGTCGATGAAGATCATGTCGAACTTTTCGTCGGGATTGGCGTACAGGTAGCGGCGTCCGTCGTCCACGATGTAATTGACAGCGGGATGATTCAGCGCGGACTGGGCCACCGGCACATACTCGTTCAAAAATACGCCGAGTTCCTCCATGAGTTCCACGATTACCACTTCCTCCACGCCGGGAAGAGAAGTGATAAAGTTTGCCGTGTTGCCGCCTCCCATCCCGATGATGAGAATCCGCTTTGGGTGGGCAGCGGCAGCACAGGTCAGGGCGGAGCGCTCGTATTCGCCGTCAGAGGGGAAGAAACTGTTTTTGATTCCGGCGATCCACAAATCCGCAGGGTTTGTCTTCTCGCCACGGAATGTGATGGCAAGAATCCCATCCCCCGATTCGCGCAAGGCAACGCTTTCCAATCCGTTGGCAGCTTGATACAGCCGCGTGTAGAATTGTCCCCTGCCCGGCAAAAGGAGGATGAGCAGGATGAGAAGGAGGGGCAGTCCAATCATGGACAATCGCAACGGCGCTTTTTGCGTCAGCAGGTAGATGACAAGAAATGACAACGTGAGCGCCGACAGAACTTTGAGGGTCAACTCACTTCCCAGCAGGGGGAGCAAAATGAAGCTGGTGACAAGAGTCCCGGAGACGGAGCCGACAATATTTGCCAGATGGATGTCTCCCACCCTTCGACCCGAAACCGAGACCTGGTCGATGGCAATTCGATCCAGCGAAGGCAAACCGCCGCCCATCAACAAACCGGCAGGCAACACCATAAGGACGATGGGCAGAAAGTATTCAAGCAGGCCAAACAGGAAAATCCTTCTCGAAAATACAAGTTCTTCGCCGACACGGATCAACGACGGAATGGGCTGCTGACGCTGGTTGAAATTTTCCTGCAACCAGGGCTGCAATTGCGGCAGGTTGATCAAGGCCCACATCAACAGGAAGGAAGACGCCGTCACAATACCGACGGTAATCTGCAACTTCCAAAACAGCCTGACCGGGTCGCGCGAGGCGTCGATTTTTCTTCCCCAAAACCAGCCGCCCAAAGCCAGCGCGATCAAAAAGACAAAAAGGATGCTGGGGAAACCATAGGCTGTATGCCGGTTGAAAATGCCAAGCAGGCGAAACCAGAGCATCTCGAATCCCATGCCAATGAAACCAACAAGGAAAGCCGAAAACAGGATTGCTTCGTATTTCCAAAGTTCGCGCGGCGGAGCGGCGACAGGCGCAGTTTGGGCATCCGAATAAATCTCGAAGCGGGCCTTGAGAAGAACAGCGCCAGCGCCAACCAGAAAATTCAAAATCACAGCCGCCAGCAATGCGCCGCCAAACCCAAACCACCCAATGAGAATGTACCCCGCCGCCAGTGCGCCAATTGCCGCGCCAAGGGTATTGATGCCGTACAACAGGCCAATCACATGC
>CAILWD010000601.1 GCA_903837815.1 uncultured Chloroflexota bacterium
TCCTCTTCGACAAAAAACTGGCGCAGGAGGAAGCCTGGATTCGCAAGGGCATCGAGGCGCGGCGCACCCGCAACGAGGGACGAGTCCGCGCGCTCAAACGTCTGCGCGAACAACGGCAGGAGCGCCGCGAACGCCCGGGCAAAGTGCGGATGCAGATTCAAGCCGAGAAGCGTTCGGGCAAACTGGTCATCGAAGCGGAGAATGTCAACTACGGGTTTGGCGATACACCCATCGTCAGCGACTTCACCACCACGATTCAACGCGGTGACAAGGTCGGCATCATCGGGCCGAATGGTTCTGGCAAAACGACCCTGCTGCGCCTGCTGGTGGGTGAGTTGGCTCCGCAAAGCGGCAGTGTGGAGTACGGCACGAACTTGCAGATTTCCTATTTTGACCAACTCCGCGCCCAACTGGATGAGAGTAAGTCCGTGCTGGATAACGTCGGGCAGGGACGCGACAGCATCACGGTCAACGGCAAGACGCGTAACATCAACGCCTATCTCGAAGATTTTCTCTTCACCAAAGAGCGCATCAACGCGCCCATCACCGCGCTCTCTGGCGGCGAACGCAACCGCCTCATGCTGGCGCGTCTGCTGGCACAGCCTGCAAATCTGCTCGTCCTCGATGAACCCACCAACGACCTCGACGTGGAGACGCTGGAAATCCTCGAAGACCTTTTGCTTGATTACGACGGCACGCTGTTGATGGTCAGCCACGACCGCGCGTTTTTGAATAACATTGTCACCAGCACCATGTCGCTCGACGGCAGCGGACGGGTGACCGAAACCGTCGGCGGCTACGACGATTGGCAGAGTCAGAACCAGCCGTCGGCGAAGCCAGAGCTCAAGCCGCGTAAACCAACTGTCAGCGAAGCCCAACCTGAGTCCGCATCCAAGAAATTAAGTTACAAGGAGCAACGCGCTCTTGATGCCCAAAAGAAGGAACTGGCGGAACTCCCCCAACGCATCGAAAAACTCGAAGCCGAAATCCACGCGCTGACAGTTGAGATGGCTTCCCCGTCATTTTATCAACAAGACAGCGCCGGGATCACGCGAGTTGCGAATCAATTGAACGCGATGCAGGATGATTTGGCGCAGGCGTATCACAGGTGGGAAGAGTTGGAGAAATTAGCATTATGAATTCGCCTTCCCGAAAGAGCATCGGGACGATGTGAGCGTAGTCGAAGGGCGTTCAGACAGACGTGCTTCGACTACGCTCAGCACGGAGCAAATAGAAAAGTCCCGCAAGGTCAAATGCCTGCGGGACTTTGTGTACTTTGTGTCTGAAAGGGGTTACTTCGTAATCCCCAGATAGCTTTCCATCACGCGCTTGTCGTGGAGCAGGTCTTGCCCTGTGCCTTCCATGTTGATGTTGCCGGTCTTCAAAACGTAGGCTCGGTTGCAGACATCCAGCGCAATCGAGGCGTTTTGTTCCACCAGCAGAATGGTCAGCCCCAGTTCCTTGTTTAAGCGGACGATGGTCTCGAACATCAGGCTGATGACGATGGGCGCGAGTCCCAGCGACGGCTCATCGAGCAGCAACATCTTCGGCTTGGACATGAGCGCGCGTCCCACTGCCAGCATTTGCTGTTCGCCGCCGGAGAGGGTCCCGCCGCGCTGGTTGATGCGTTCCTTGAGACGCGGGAAGAGGGTGAATACCTCATTCATCGTTTCTTCGATTTCGTGACGGTCGTTGCGAGTGTAGGCTCCTGCCATCAGGTTTTCACGCACCGAAAGCGGGGCGAAGATGCGGCGTCCTTCGGGTGAAAGCGTGATGCCATCTTTGATGACTTCGTGCGGCTCCTTCTTGAGCGGCTGCCCGTTGAAGGTGATCGCGCCCGATGTGAAGGACTTGACCGCCACGATGGTTTTCATCAGGGTCGATTTGCCCGCGCCGTTCGCGCCGATGACCGAGACGATCTCGCCTTCGTCCACGTGCAGGCTGACCTTGCTGAGAGCGCAAATGCCGCCGTAGTAAACGGTCAGGTCTTTGATATCGAGAAGGGGAGTTTTCTCAGTCATTTTTCGGTTCTCCCAGGTAGGCGCGGACCACATCAGGGTTGTTTTGGATTTCGGTTGGGGAACCAACCGCCAGCAGCGATCCGAGGTTCAACACGTAAATGCGGGAATCGCGGCACAGGTCCATGACCACGTTCATGTGATGCTCGATCATGATCATCGTGTAGCCCTTGGTGGTGTGAATCTCGCGGATGAGTTTGATCAGATCGTTGCACTCGTCGTCGTTCATGCCCGCTGCGGGTTCGTCCAGCAGGAGCAGTTCCGGATTGGTCGCCATGGCGCGAGCCATTTCGAGGCGACGCTGCAAGCCGTAGGGCAGGCTCGAAGCGCGGGCGTGGGAATGCTCCTTCAGGTTGACCATCTCCAGCAGTTCCATCGCCTTCTTGCGCGTGTCGATTTCGATGCGACGGGCGCGGGGTGTGCGGACGAAGGCTTCGGCAAGCGAATAATGCGGCTCGCTGTGAAAGCCCAGTTCCACATTTTCGTAGGCGGTCATCTGCGGGAAGAGGCGGATATTCTGGAAGGTGCGGCTGATTCCCAACTGACAGATGCGGTCAGGCGATTTGCCGAGGATGTTCTTGCTCTTGAATTCGATTGTCCCGGCTGTGGGTTTGATGGCGTTGGTGATCAGGTTGAAGATGGTGGTCTTGCCCGCGCCGTTGGGTCCGATCAAGCCGACGAATTCGCCCGGCTCAAGTTGGATGTTGACGCTATTGACGGCGCGCACGCCGCCGAAATCCACTGTGAGATTTTTTACATCGAGGATTGGCTGGCTCATGACGGCTGCCCTCCCTGCGGGGTCTGTCCGCGCCGGCGGAGTTTATTCCACCAGACGCTTGCGAATGCAAAGTTCATTTCCACGTAACCAAGCAAACCCTGCGGGCGGAAGATCATCACGATCACGAACAGGAAGCCATAGATGATCAAACGCCATTCAGCAAAGGTGCGCAGCAGTTCGGGGAACACCACCAGAATAAAGCCGGTGATGACAGGGCCGATCAGCGATTGGATACCGCCGAAGACCACCGCCGCCAGCAAGTCGGACGATTTTGTGAGGGTGAAGAAAGATGGGGTAAGGTAGGCAAAATAGAAAGCCATTAATCCGCCTGCCACGCCTGCATAAAAGGCGCTGATGAACAGGGCGGTCATCTTGGTTTTCAACAGGTTGACGCCCATCATCTGCGCCGCCACTTCATCCTGGCTGATCGCGATACAATTTTTTCCGTACTGGGAGGTGACGAACATGTGAGCAAAGAACAGGGCCAGAATGACCGCGATCACCACCACCAAGACGTTGGTGGGACCCGGCAGGTTCATGTACCCAAAAACTCCGCCGAGTTTGACCAGCAGTGGACCGATGGGCTTGAAAAGCATCCCGATGCCGCCTTCGGCGCCGTTAATACTTTCACCCAGACTACGGGTGTTGTTCAGCAATAGGCGGGTCGCCTCAGAGAAGCCCAGCGTGGCGACCGCAAAATAATCACCGCGCAATTCACTGCGAAAGGCGGGGTATCCGATGATGAAGCTGCACAGCCCGGCAAATGCGCCGCCCAAGAGGAGCGCAATGGGGAAGGGAACGCCGAGTTCCTTGACAAAAATGGCGCTCATGTAACCGCCCAACGCCATAAAGCCGGCGTGCCCAATGGTAAACAGCCCCGTGTACCCGGTCAGGATTGCCACGCCCAATGCGGCAATGATGTTGATGCCGCCGAGGATGATGATTGTGTTGATATATCCCATAATTCACCGTCCTCTTTATAGTTTCTCGCCGCTGCTCTTGCCCATCAACCCGTTGGGGAAGAACAATAGGATGATGATCAGGAACATAAAGGAGAAAAGGTCGCGATACGTGGAGGAGATGTAGCCCGAAACCATGGTTTCGAGAATGCCCAGAATCATGCTGCCGACGATTGCGGCGGGCAGGCTGCCAAGCCCACCCACGATGCTGGCAATCATGGCTTTGATAGTGACAATACCCATCATTGGGAAGACAGCATACTTGATGCCGTAGAAGACTCCCGCCACCGAGGAGAGCACGCCGGTAGCGGCAAAAACGACGATGGCGACGGCATTATTGTTGATGCCCATCAACGATGCGGTCAGGATGTCGATACTGCTGGCGCGGACTCCAAGTCCCCATTTGGTGCGGTACAGGAATGCCCATAGTAAAGCCAGAACGCCGAAGGAGATTCCGCCCGCCATCAAATCCATGCGCCCGATGGAAACTCCCCGGATGAAAATGGGCTGCAGGGTCTCGACCGGGAACTTACGAAAGACTCCGCCGAAGATCAGGTTGAGAATGTTGACCGTTGCCAGGTTCACGCCCATGGCGGAGATCATCATAAACAGGCGCGGCGCCTTGCGGGCGCGCAGGGGGCTATACGCCAGTTTCTCGGTTGCCACCGAAAGGATAATGGTGAGAATAATTGAAATGATCGCGGCGAGCCAAAAGGGCATGAAAAATGAACTGATGGCGGTGAACGCCATGAACGCGCCGAATGCCATTAAGCCGTCGAACGCCCAGTTGGTGAAGTTGTACACGCTGTACACCAGCGCATATCCCACCGCCAACAGGGAGTAGATTGCGCCAATCGAAATGCCGCTCACCAGTTGTTGGATAAACAATTCCATAATGTGCTTCCCTTTCCAAAATCAAAGGGGGTGTTTGCGGGTTGCAAACACCCCCGGTGAAGAAGTCGCTGGGACTTACTCGGGTTGGAAGGTCTCGGTCAAATCCCACTGGCTGTCTTTGATGGTCATGATCAACAGCGGCTTGTTGTGGGGATTGTGGGTATCGGGTTCGATGGTGACTTTGCTGGTGAACAGTTGAACATCAGTCATGGTCTCCAGCGCGTCGCGGACGGCGGTGGGGGTGACATCACCCTTCTTCGCGGCTTCGCCGATGGCGTATTCGATTGCCATCAACGCATCCAGACCGTAGTAGGTGTAGATGTTCGCCTGGACGCCGTGCTTGGCTTCGAACGCCTTGTTGAACTCGGCAAATTCGGGGGCGTCGGTGGTGACGCCGGTGGTCACGATTGCGCCTTCGAGCTGCGGGCCAGCCATCTCGAGCAATTCTGGGACAAAGACGCCGTCGCCAGCCATGAACTGAACGTCCATGCCGAGGGCTTCAGCCTGCTGTGCGGCAAGTCCGAAATCCTTGAAGGTGTAGGCATCGACCACGAGCAGTTCAGCGCCGGCATCCTTGATCTTCGCCAGTTGGGCGCGGAACTCGGTGTCGCCCTGGGTGTAACCTTCTTCGGCGACGATTTCACCGCCAAGTTCGACGAAGTGATCCTTGAAGAACTGGTGCAGACCGACGGTGTAAGGCGAGGCGACATCGGTCAGGAAGGCGGCTTTGCGCAAGCCCAGCTTGTTGTAGGCGAAATCAGCCTGGGCATACCCCTGGTAGGGGTCGATGAAGCAAACGCGGAACATGTAGGGATGCAGTTTGCCATCTTCGGTCACGGTCACATTGACGTTGGACGCGGTGGTGGCGACCACCGGAACCTGGGCGGCATCAGCAATGTCGGAAAGGGGAATGCCAGCAGATGACCAGGAGGGCCCGATAATGGCGACGGCTTTATCCTGATCCATCAAGCGCTTGGCGACTGTAACGGCATCGGGCACTTCCGAACGGGTGTCATAGACAACCAGCTCGATCTTGTAGCCGCCAACCCCGCCCTTGGCATTGAGTTCATCGACGTAATCCTGCATGGCAGGCACGGAAGCGGCGCCGACATAGGCATCCACGCCGGTCTGCTCGGTGATATACCCCACCTTGAGCACTTTCTCTCCGGAACCACAACCCGACAGGCTGGAAATAAGCAGAAGGCTTACCACCAGCAGTACCAACCACTTGCGGAAAAACTGTGCGCTCTTGTTCATACTACTTTTCTCCTTGTGTTTTTTTGGACGACAATCCGACAGGATTACAAACGCTGAAAAGGTTTCAGCATATTGTCATGTAGTAATGCCTAACTATTTTTTGGCGCAGACGGGCAGGAGTGATATTCAACCATCTTCTTCCTGCATTTAAGTTTACTCCATTACGTTTTTTAAGTTCCTATATTTATCAACCCCACTCGTTTCAAATTGTACAAGTGTTTCAAGTGCTTGTCAATCATTCGCTTTTTGAATTTGTTTACGCGATGCAAATTTATGCCAACTGCGGAGTTGCTCTTGTTCCCCTCCTCGAGATTGACGCTGAATTTTGCGCCAAATTGAAAGGTTGTTAACTTCCCTTTAATCTTTTTCTGCGTTAAAATACATATCACAAACAAACTGGATAAGATTACTCGGTTTGTTATCATGTAAATCGAGGAGGTGCAAAACAACAGATATTTGTTCGTTTAGTACGCGTCTCGAAGAAAATAAAATTTTAAAGGAGAATGTAAAATGTCACTTAAGAAAGCCCTTCTGCTCGTTGTTGCCCTGACCGTGGCAGCCTTTGTGTTGACCGCCTGCGCCGGCACCCCCGGCCCTGAGGGTCCCGTTGGCCCCGCTGGCCCCGCCGGCCCTGCTGGCCCTGCCGGAGAAATGGCTGAATTGTCCTGCAAAGAATGCCATAACGACACCGCCATCATCACCGGCAAGAAAGCTCCGTGGGAGACTTCCGGCCACGGTTCTGGCACAGCCTTCTTCGAAGAAAAGGACCGCAATACCTGCGTGTTCTGTCACTCGGGCGCTACTTTCAGCACCGCGATTGCCGAAGGTAAGAATTTTGCCGAGGTTGAAACCGGCGATGCCAACCCGACCCACCAGGATTGCCGCACCTGCCATCAGATCCATGTGACCTATACCAGCGCCGACTGGGCGCTCGAGACCGATGCCCCGGTTGCCATGGTCACCAGTGGCGCAACCTTCGACGGTGGTTCCGGCAATCTGTGCGCGAACTGCCACCAGGCTCGCCGTTATATGGCTGGATTTGTCGCCAAGGATGCTGCTGGCGCCGTCATCCCCGACCAATATGCCGCGACTATCCGCTTTAACACCCACTATAGCGTCCAGGCTGATGTTTTGATGGGCCTTGGCGATTTTGGCGTGGAAGGCAAACCCGGCGCGCACTACTCGATGGTTGAGAACACCTGTGTGGGTTGTCACATGGGCGAAAGTGATGCGCATGGTTTTGAACCTAGCCTTGAATCCTGCAAAGCATGCCATGCCGATGCCGAAAGCTTCGACATCAACGGCTACCTGACCAAGTTCGAAGAAGACTACAAGACGCTTGAAAAAGGCCTTGTTGCCAAGGGCGCGCTTGCCCCTGCCGACGATGGCACATTTGCCACCGTTCCTGGCAACTATGATACTGCCCTCGCTCAGGCGCTCTTCTTCTACAACACCGTTCACGAAGATGGCTCTGAAGGTATCCACAACCCGACTTACTTCAAGGCGTTGATGGAAAACGCGCTCGCCGCTGTGAAGTAGTCCGTCTCTAAGATTGTCGAAAAGCTTGGTGATAATGTGAGCAAACCCATTTGTTTATAACTTCATCAGGCAAAAGACAACGAAACCGGACCCACCCCGAAATTTATTTTGCGGGTGGGTCTTGTCTTACAGCAGCAACAGATTCACCAAATGAAAAGATTCCACCGGAAATAAAGCCGGGCCGCAGAGGAGCGATAATTTATGCTGATCAAAAAACGCGTTTTCAGCCTGTCTTGCGGTTGGCATCCAAATCAGTTTCTCGAATGGCTGCCGATAAAGTCTGATGCGGTTTATTTTGAATTTGGAGCATCTATGTTGTGTTATCGGAGGTGTCTGTGAAGAAAATAAAGGAACGACTTGGGAGGTTCTTTATGCCTGGGCCGGGAGCGTCCCGCTGGGCATATATACTGCCATATCTGGTTTTGGCTCTTGTTTTTGTTGTGTTGTTTGCGGGCGGAACCTACGGCTGGGAACATACCAACTCTTCAGAGTTCTGCGGAACAACCTGTCATACCATGCCGCCACAGGGTATAACCCACTTGAATTCCCCTCATGAAAATGTCACCTGTGAAGAATGCCATATTGGACGCGCTTCCTTCGTGGACCAATTCTCGCGCAAATCACAGGCATTGCATGAAATCTACTACACGGTTTTTTCGCTTTATGAATACCCCATCCGCGCGAAGGCATTACAACCTGCCCGCGACACCTGCGAAAAGTGCCATCGCCCGGAAACCTTCGCCAACGATAGCCTGCGCCAGATCAAGCATTTTGCAAATGATCAAGGGAACACGGCTTCGAATCTGTATCTGGTCATGAAGACCGGCGGCGGCGACAAACGAGATGGGCTTGGCTTTGGAATCCACTGGCATATCACCAATAAAGTCCTGTACTATTCCAATGACGAGTTGAGCCAGGATATCCCCTATGTGCGGGTTTACGCGGACGACGGTTCGTTCACTGAGTACACGGATGTCGAAGCCGGCTTTGATCCTTCCACCGTGGATGAAAGCCAGCTCAAACAAATGGATTGCTCCACCTGTCACAACCGCGTGACCCATGATTTTATGAACCCTGCGGACTCGGTGGATGACGCCATGTCGCGCGGTGTGATCGACCCGGCAATTCCTTCCATTCGCCATTTGGCAGTGAGCGTCCTGACCACTCAATATGCCACCCGCGATGACGCTGCGAAGGTCATCGCCGCGCTGGAGGACGCGTATAAACGCGACTTCCCCGATTATTACAGCCAGAATACCGAAAAAGTCCAAAGCGCAATAGTCGAGATCCAGTCCATTTATGACCGCACCGTCTTCCACGATCAAAAGATCGACTGGACGACGCATCCCAACAACCTCGGGCACGTTAACTCTCCCGGTTGTTTTCGCTGTCACGATGGCAAACACCTGAACGACAAGGACGAAGCCGCGCGCCTGGAGTGCAACCTGTGTCACTCCATCCCTGTGGCTTCCGACGACAAGGATTTGGTGACCACCATCGAGATCAACAGCGGCGGGATCGAGCCTGCTTCGCACCTCAACCCCAACTGGATCAGCCTGCACAACAGTTCCATGGACCAGACCTGCGCCCAATGTCACACTGTTGAAGATGCGGGTGGGACGAGCGATACCTCCTTCTGCTCGAACAGCGCCTGTCACGGAAGCGTCTTTACCTATGCCGGGTTTGACGCGCCCACTTTGCGTGAAATCTTGAAGGATCAAATCCCCACCCCGCCCCCTGCCGAGGCGGCAAGTTCATCCGGCGCACCCGCCTATGACGCGAATATTGGCGCGCTCTTCCAAGCCAAATGTGGAGCCTGTCACGGCGAATCTGCATCCGGCGGCTTGAACCTCACAACCTATGCGGATTTGATGAAGGGTGGAAAGAGTGGGGCGGTGATTGTCCCGAGTGATTCTGCCGCCAGCCTGCTGATTAAAATCCAAAGCGAGAAGCACTATCTCAATCTCGCCGAAGAAGAATTGGATATGGTCACGCAGTGGATAGACGCAGGTGCGCCCGAAAAATAGAAACGAGCCTTACA
>CAILWD010000602.1 GCA_903837815.1 uncultured Chloroflexota bacterium
GTATTCGAGCGCGTCGCCGGGCTTGCCCTGCGCTGTGTCCATGCCGATGGCGAGGGCGTAGTGTCCCATGCCTGAGCCGACCATGCCCATCGCGGCGACCATGGCTTCGGTTCCCGCTTTGCAGGCGAATTCCATGTCCGCGCCCTGGGTGCTGGGAGCCGCGCCGATGGTTTCCGCCACGATGGTTGATGTCGGCTTGACGGCGTACGGGTGCGACTCAGAGCCGACCCACACCGCGCGGATTTCCGTCGGGTCGATTTGCGCGCGCGCCATCGCATTCCGCGCCGCTTCGATGGACATGGTGATTACGTCTTCGTCCAGCCCAGGCACGGCTTTCTCTTTGATGGGAAGTCCGCTGGCTCTGCCGCCTGTCCAGACGCGGGCAATTTCTTTTGCTGCGATACGATAGCGTGGCACGTAAGCGCCATAGCCGACAATGCCGACGGGCTTGACGGGTTTGAGGAGGGTGGGGGAGGTGGTTTGAGGGGTTGTCATTGATTATCCTTTGTTTCTCAGTCGAGCGGAGATGCTCTCTCTGCGAATACACAAATCAGAGGCTCAGGCGCTCGTAGATGGCTTGCAACGATGGTTACACATACCAAAAATTTGATGTCAAACTTGCCCGCCTAAAAACCTCCGCAACCTGTTCGATGCTTCGTCCATGAAAATCGACGGATAGGCGGTTGTGATACCAAAGTTTTGAAAGTTCCCAAACTTGATCGATCGTAAGCACTTCTCCGCGTTCGAGGTTGTTGCGCTTGCACCACTTATCAACCCATTCTTCCGACTGGAAGAGAAGCATAGTCGCTCAGGTGAAGACCAAATCATCATACCAACGGGCAAAGGGCAGGGGAAAGTGGACAAGCAATTCGCCATTTGTGACTTTGCCATCCCGAATGTTCAGTTGAATTGGTTCATTGCTCTCCGTGCAAACGGTTTCGATGTCCACATCACAATGGAGAGCGGCGGGGATGCCGAGCATGTCCCAGGCGCAGTTGGCAAAATAGGTCTTTCCATTCGCATGGACTTTGAAATCCGTAGGAATCCCAGAGAACGGGTTTGCCATGCGAATGGTCAGGGTCTCTGGTTCGAGGAAGAGCGCGTGGCGGTTGTGTAGTTCCTTGTAAAGTTCGCCTGCTTCTTTAACGCTGATGTTGAAATGATGTGCGGTCTCGTCCACGCTGGGGGCATGGGCTGTGTCCGCGAAGCGGTTGTAGACAAAGGCGCGGGTTTCCCAAAGGTGGGCATCGTTGGTCATAGCAGCTCCTTCAAAATCTCTTCTATGCGGGTGACGCGGTGAAAGTGAGCCAGACCTCCGAAGTCTCGAAGACTTCGGAGGTCTTCCGTTTACCACTTTCGCGGCGTGTCGCCTTTTTCAATTTCTGCTCTTGCTCTGGCAAGGGTTTTGTTCCACATGTCGAGAGTTTCAGTCCCGAGGCGGGCAGCTTCTTTGGAAACCGCCTGATGGTCAATTGGCATGTCGCTTGCTCCGCTTAGGTCAAACGCCAGCATGGAGTAGATGTCTTTTGGATGTTTGTCTGACCTGCCTTCGTTCCATGCTTCGAGTTTTCCAATGATGATATCTGTTGGCTGAGCGACCCATGCTGTAAATGAGTTTCCCACAGGATCAACGAAGTTGCGGCGTATACGACGTTTGAATGCAACTTCATAATCAGGTTCTCGTTTTAATGGAACCAGGTCGGCTTTGACACCCTCGTTTGTGTCAATGATATTGAACATGATACCCATCTGGGTGGAATTCCTCATCATTTCAGGGTCGGCGTAGTAACGCGGCAATGGAAATCTTTGAGACAGCGCTTCGAAATCTTGTTCGCGTAAATTTACAAGAATGTCAATGTCAAAAGTTACACGGGTAATGCCGAATGGATAGCCTCCAAACGCGCCAACGATCATATAAGGCGCTTCGATTTCATCCAGTGCTTTGACGATCTGCACATAAAACGAAACTGCTGTCATTTTATCTCCATTCGCACAGGAGTTAGGTAAGCCAGTACTTTCATATTAATTTCAGGCATGGTTAGTTCAGGGAATTTTTTTTGAAACGTGCCGCGCAAAGCTGCCATTGCAAATTCCTGCGCATTCAAGCCAGGAATGAGGCGTTTTTCGAAAGGCATGTTTGCCAGCAGCTTTAACTGGGTCCAATCAATGGGATCGAATCCGTCTACAATGGCGGAGATTTCTTCTGGGGTGAGAGGCTTTCTATTGGTCATTTTATAAACGATTTACGCGAACCAATTTTCGAGAAAAGTCGCCTTCCTCTCGAAGCGCCTTGTCTATGCGGACTGCCAGCGCCGTAAAGTCGGGGTCAAAAGAACAGGCGAGAATTCCCGCGTGCGGATGCCTTTTATTGTGCAAACCAATGAAGTGACGCCGATTGAGCGTCAGCAGAACGCGATTCTTGCTGTTTGCAAATGTCAACACATCTTCATCAGACATTGCTTGATTTGACCTGCCCGTTTCCTGAATGGTCAACACATCATGACCGCGCTTGCGTAATTCATCCACAACGGGCAGAGGGAAGTTTTCGTTGGAATATAAACGCGCCATCACGCTTCCTCGTTGGCTTTGATTTGCGCGTCGATTTCCTTACGGTGACTGCGTTCATACGCCCATGCGTTTGCAAGGTCTTCGGCTCTCAGCGTCGGATACGAGTAGAGCAAATCCGCTTCGCTGGTTCCCAACCTGCGAGCCTGAACCAACACCCAAACAGGAATCCGCGTGCGAACGATGCAAGGTTCCCCGCCGCATACCTTCGGGTCGCTTTCGATGCCTGGGAACGAATCGCCCAAATCCCGCGCAACCCATTGGAGCAATTTGGCTTTATCGGAACGGGAGAGGCTTTTGTATATTTTTTCGAGGTTTGGCGTGTGTTGCATATTTTACCTTCTTCCGAAAACCTGTTTACCTGTCTACCTGATTACCTGTGTACTCTTTCAAAATCTCTTCAGCCCTGCCGACGCGGATCGCCTTCTCTGCCACCATTTGTATCGCAATCTTCTCGATCAAATCTCCAGTGGCGCCAGCGGCGAGGGCGACCTGTCTTGCGTGCAGGCTCATGTGTCCGCGCTGGATGCCTTCGGTGGCGAGGGCGCGCAGGGCTGCCATGTTTTGCGCCAGTCCCACGCTGACGATGATTTCCGCCAGTTCGGAGGCAGTTTTGACGCCCATCAACTTGACTGCGGCTTGCGCGGCAGGGTGGACTTTGGTTGCGCCGCCGACGATTCCCACCGCCATCGGCATTTCCAGCGTGCCCACGAGGTTTCCGTCCGCGTCCTTGCCCCAGGTGGACAGGGAAGTGTACCTGCCAGAACGCGCTGCGTAGGCGTGTGCGCCCGCTTCGATGGCGCGCCAGTCGTTGCCTGTGGCGACCACCA